>NZ_DAONKG010000028.1:0-17600 GCF_035406105.1 Methanospirillum sp. | reverse complement strand
CAGGTGACTATCTGAGAGATATTCGACAAGTTCAGCAACCTCGGCCGCATCACGTGATGAGACCATCGCTTCTGCGCAGGTGATCAGACGGTCAGTCACTCCTCTCTGTGCAGAGACTACAACTGCCAGACGATCCTGTCTGGAATATCGATCATATACAATATCCACAGCCCTTCTGACTGACTCTGCGTTCTGGACAGAAGTGCCCCCAAACTTCATGATGAGCTTCATGCAGGTAGCAACTCTCCTAAATCTATGGATCGTTTTTTCTCAAAAGGGATGCTCCAGACGGTGAGGGAGATGACGATCCTACCAAAACATCAAAGTCATTCTGACTGTGACGTGTATATAATGCAGATTCAGGAGATCATCCGGTCCCATGTTCTGGTCATCGGAAGTGGGGGTGCAGGAGTCCGTGCCGCGATCGAGGCCTCTTCCCATGGAACCTGTGTCCTCATCTCCCGTACCATTGTCGGAAAGGGCGGATGTACAATCATGGCTGAAGGAGGGTATAACGCGGTGATGAATGAGGCCGATACTATCGCCGATCACTTTGCGGATACCATGAAAGGGGGGGCCTACCTCAATGATCAGGATCTGGTACATGTCCTGACCGAGGAAGCCCCTGACCGGATGCAGGATCTCATCACCTGGGGTGCGGTGTTTGATGTCACCGATTCATGCACTATCTGTCAGCGGCCGTTTGGCGGCCAGTGTTTTCCACGGACCTGTTATGCAGGAGACCGGACCGGGCATGAGATGATGGTCACCCTCATGGAACGGCTCGCACATACACCCGTCCGGATCTGTCATGAGATAGCAGCCTTTGATCTCCTTCTCTCTGATGGCCGGGTTACTGGTGCCCTTGGGCTTGACCGGAGCGGCAGACTCTATGTATTTCTTGCAGATGCAACGGTTCTTGCAACCGGTGGCGGCACCCGGGTCTATGACATCTCAACAAACTCGACGAGCGGGACCGGTGATGGGTATGCGATGGGATGGCGTGCAGGGGCAGAACTTATCGATATGGAGCAGGTGCAGTTTCATCCGACCGGTGCTGTCTATCCCTGGGATGCACGGGGAAGGCTCGTGACTGAAGCGGTAAGGGGAGAAGGGGGGGTCCTCAAAAACTCCCGTGGTGAACGGTTCATGTCCCGGTACGATCCGGTTCGGATGGAGCTCTCCACGAGGGATGTGGTAGCACGCGCATGTGCAACTGAGATCATGGAGGGACGCGGGACCCCTCATGGGGGAGTATGGCTTGATGTTACCCATCTCCCTGCCCGGACCATCGAAGAGCGGCTCCCGGTTATGCTGGAACAGTTCCTGAAGTACGGGGTGGATATCAGGACCGAACCGATGGAGGTGGCCCCGACTGCGCATCACATCATGGGCGGGCTTCGTATCAATCCTGATTGTCAGACCACCCTGCCCGGTCTCTTTGCGTGTGGAGAGGTAGCCGGAGGGGTGCATGGTGCCAACCGTCTGGGTGGGAATGCACTTGCTGAAACCCAGGTCTTTGGCAGGCGTGCAGGAGCGTCAGCCGGAAAAAGTCCGAAGCGGGATGTTACAATTCCTGATGATCAGATCGCATCTGCAATTACGATGCTTCAGGAATTCATCTCCGGAACCGTTCTGCCTGATCAGGTAAAGCGTGAAGTTCAGCAAATCATGTGGAAAGGTGCAGGCATTTTCAGAAATCGAACAGCTCTTTTGGAGACGAAGGATGCACTTGATGCACTTTCACGAAAACGGCTCAAAGCAGTCGACCCATCAGGATTCATCGACTGTTGTACCACGAGGAATATGATTGATACCGCACGACTGATTGTTACCGGCGCACTTCTTCGGGAAGAGTGCCGGGGAGCGCATGTCAGGACCGATGTTACCCAGGACTGGGATAATCAGAGCTCACCATTTGGTCATACGTTCCAGACAATGACGAAAGCGGGCATTGAACGGAGGGGATCCTGATGCAGATATCAGTGCGTGTATCGCGGTTTAACCCGGAAACCGATGCAGAGCCCCGTCTTGAGACCTGGACCGTGGAGGTCGAAGAAGGCGCGCGTGTTCTCAATGTTCTGGATGCGATCCATGCCCGGGATCCAACCCTCGCATACCGTTCCAGTTGTCGTGCAGGACAATGCGGCAGTTGTGCGGTACGGGTAAATGGAGAGCCGGTCCTTGCCTGCACACAAGAGGCATGGGACGGGATGATCATCGAGCCACTGGACCTGCCGGTCATCAGGGACCTGCTCGTAGATCTGGTTGCGGGCATCTCGCAGATTCCACGCATTCATACCAGTGCATGTGGTATCGTCCCAAAACAGGAGGTGATTGCTCAGATAAAACCCCTCCGGGACTGCATCGAATGCCTCTCCTGTGTATCGATCTGTCCGGCGATGAAGGTGACCGAATTCCTGGGGCCGACCTCAATGCGTTCACAGATGCGGATAGCACTCGATCCCCGTGAACCCGGCAACAGAATTCGCGAGGCCATCTCCCAGGGTCTCTTTACCTGTACAAGTTGTAACCGGTGCTGGCGTGTCTGTCCGAAGGATATCGAGATACCGGGTAAAGCAATTGAGAAACTGCGGGAGATTGCAAATCGGGAGGGGCTCACCCTGCCCCGGCATCAGGAGGTGGCAGCACTGGTCAGGACCACGGGCAGAAGTGTTGAACCTGGAAAACACATCTTCCTTGATCTCGTGGATGAGGTCATTGAACCATATGGAGAGGTCAGGCGTGAAGTCGGATTCTTCTCAGGATGTATGTTCAACGCCCGGCTCCCGGAGCGTGCATTGGATATGCTTGAGGTGATGCGTCATGCCGGTATCCGCGTGATCATTCCAAAAGAGCAGATATGCTGTGGTTCTCCCCTTATCAGAACCGGGCAGACCTCTTTTCTTGATGAGATAAAAGAGCGGAATATCAGGGCATTTCAGGATCGGGGAATTACAACCGTCATGACCATGTGTGCAGGGTGTGGTGCAACACTCAAACATGACTATGAAACCCCGTTTGAAGTGAAGGATGTATCGGAGGTTTTGACAGAGACCGGCCTGCCTCCTCTGACACAAGTTCCTGTCACGGCGACCTACCACGATCCCTGTCATCTCATGAACGGTCAGCAGATAACCACGCAGCCACGCAAGATACTGACAAGAGCGGTGGAGCGGTTTGTTGAGATGCCGGCACAGTGCTGCGGGTCTGGCGGGGGTGTCAGGTCAGGCCTTCCTGATGAGGCAGCAGCACTTGGGGAACTGAGACGGGCAGCGATCAATGCAACCGGAGCTGACATCGTGGTGACCATCTGTCCGTTCTGTGAGTACCATATTCAGGAGCACAGTGACCGGCCGGTCATGAACCTTATGACCGTTCTGGTGCAGGCACTGGGTCAGAAGCCGGCTACATTGTGATGATGCGGGACCCCGGCGTTGTCCATGAGTATCTCAGGGTGTTCTCGCTTCCTGACCAGAACGGACAGACCACCCTGCAGCCAGAACAAAAAACCCGGTGTGACCTCCTCCGCATTGGTGAGGAGGAATATTGCCGGTATATCAATGAGTTCTGGACTGCCCGGCAGCGGCAGGCATCCCGGCTCCATGAGATCTCCTACCGGGCATGCTTTAAGCCTCAACTACCCCGGTTTTTCATCAGTCTTCTCACCATGCCGGGGGATATTGTATATGACCCATTTACCGGCCGGGGGACAACACCCATCGAGGCCGCTCTTCTTGGTCGCCGGGTCATAGCAAATGACATCAATCCGCTCTCCCGTATCCTGACCGAACCCAGACTTCACCTCCCGGCGTATGATGATATCAGGGCACGCCTGTATGCGATCCCTGACAACCCAGAGGCAGCAGGTGAGATCGATCTCTCGATGTTTTACCATCCTGATACCCTCCGATCACTGTGCAGTATCCGTGCCTATCTGCTTAAGCAGGAGAAAAGAGGCGTGACTGATGAGACAGATGCATGGATCAGGATGGTTGCAACAAACCGGTTATCCGGTCACTCACCCGGCTTTTTTTCCGTATATACGCTACCTCCCAACCAGGCGGTAACACCGGAGCGACAGGTCATCATCAATCGGGACCGCAACCAGACTCCTCCCTATCGTGACGTCAGAGCGATTATTCTGAAGAAATCACGATCATTACTCCAGGGACTTGAACAGAAACAGAGGGAGAACCTTTCAAGGGCGAAAGAATCCTCCCTTTTCCTGACAAGAGATGCTCGCCACACTCCTGAAATTCCGGATAACACCGTTTCCTTAACGGTAACCTCTCCGCCGTTCCTGGACATTGTGCAATATGCCACTGATAACTGGCTACGGTGTTGGTTTAATGGTCTGGATGCGGAAGAGATTGGAAAAGGCATAACCACCACGCGGAAACTCGCTGACTGGGAGGCGGTTATGGGAGACGTCTTCATGGAGTTATTCCGGATAACCAGACCCGGCGGGTATGTGGCTTTTGAAGTGGGCGAGGTCAGGAATGGATCGATAAGACTTGATGAACATGTCATTCCTCTCGGGATCAGGGCAGGGTTTGTCTGCATAGCGGTCATTATAAATCAACAGAATTTTACCAAGACTGCGAACATCTGGGGGGTGAATAACATGGCGGTAGGGACAAACACAAACCGGATCGTATTATTTCATAAGCAGTCTGACGGCCTGTAATCCGTGTCATGAAAAAACCGGAGCTGATTTGGGGATTCTTCTCACGATGAACCGGCGGGCAATTCCGGGTTATTGGAGGGACCATGCAAAAAAATGCAGGTAATCCCTGCCTGGAAGTGGTTTTCCAATCCGGACTTATCTGGTCATCAGGTAATGAAAAGCTGATAACGCGGCTTTAGCCCCTTCTCCGCAGGCGATGATGATCTGTTTTCCGGCTATTGATGTCACATCTCCGGCAGCGAAAATCCCCGGAGCACTGGTCCGGCAGTCGATATCAATCTCAATCTCTTTCTGATCATTCAGTCTGAGCAGCCCTTCAACAAATGAGGTATTTGGAATCCAGCCAATCTCGGTGAACAACCCGTCAAGGTTCAGGCTTTTCTTCTCCCCGGTCTCCCGGTTTGTGATGATAATACCCGAAAGCCGGTCGTCGCCGAGCAGTTCGGTGACCTCATATCCGGTATGCGTGATGATATTCTCCTTCTGCTCATACTGGGTTTTGTATATGGCATCCGCACGGATACTGCTCCGTACGATAAGATGAACCTCCTTTGCAATGGAACTCATCTCAAGGGCAGTCGTAAGTGCCGAGTTCCCTCCCCCGACGATGCCGACAATCTTCTCTTTAAATAATGGTCCGTCACAGGTTGCGCAGACCGACAGTCCTCTCCCGATGAACTGATCCTCTCTTGGCACTCCAAGTTTTCGAGGTTTTTTCCCTTGGGCAAGGATCACTGTCTTTCCTTTATACTCCTGGTCTGAAACTGTTTTGATCGAGAATCCTCCGCTTGTCGGAAGAAGAGAGGTGACCTGGTCAAGTTCTATCCTGATCTCAAGCTCCCGAATCTGCTCTTCAAATTTTGACATCAGGTCATCACCGGTGATCATCCGGTATCCCATGTAATTTTCAATATTCCAACTCTCAAGAGCCTGCCCGCCGATGTCAGGTGAGATGATCAGAGTCTTGAGATTTTTCCTGACACAATAAAGGGCTGCAGTCAGTCCGGCAGGGCCTGCGCCAACGATAATTACATCAAACATATCCGGTTTTTTGCCTGAGGTAAAGAGTGCACGGAGCCGGTCAGTATCAAATCCGACAATCACCTCATCACCAGCAACAATAACCGGGACCCCGTATTGCCCGGAGAGTTCGACCATTTCTTTTGCTGCTTTCCGGTCAATACCCACATCAATCGACCGGTATGGAATATTATTTCTGTCAAGGAACGCCTTTGCAAGCCGGCAGTAGGGGCAGTTCTGTGTTGAATAAACTGTGACCTCTGGCATATGGGATAGGTATGTGCTGGTCACGTACAAAAAAGAAGCGGGGAATTAATCCCTGCGTCCAAGAATGAGGAGAGCAAGCCCTGCTGCAAGAGGGGCAATAAGAAGCGGTGCTTTTTCTGTTGCGGTTGCTACCGGTGTTGCTTCTTCGGTTGGAACATCCGCGATGGTTCCGGCCTGTGAGGGGGTCACTGATGCATCAATACTCCCTTCTTTTCCAGGAATAAAAGTCAGATCAAGCTTTTGTGACTCACCTGCATAGAGTTTGACCTTCTGTGCAGCCTGCATATCTCCAATCCAGAATGTGATGTACTCACCGATCTGGTCTTCCGCACCATTGACCACCAGACGGCGATCAAACGTTCCGGCGCCGCCATATACACCAGCAGCTGTTGTGGTCACAGTACCGACCTCAGACCCGTTCACTTTCGCAATAATTATCGTCCCTGCCTCGGCCGGGGTTCCATTTATTGAAACATTCCCATAAAACTCGTATGGCAGCGGGGGGATTGCGGAAACACCCATAACAAGGAGGGTGGTGAGAAGAATGCATACTCCAATCGTGTACTTCATGTTCCAGGTCTCCATTCTGAATATGTCCTAAGAAATGTGTTATAAAAATATAGGGTTTGTTTTATGCTTACGGACTCAGCGTTCCGGGTGTATTAAGATATATCCAGAACCCCTCACCAGGGATGAGGGTGATCTGACTCTGATTTTCTTTCATACCGGCATCCCGGTACTGCTGACGGGCAGCATCATAGCTGACAATATATGACCAGGATGACAGGCCTGACAAAGCCGTTTCAGCAGACGCCGGGCTTGTACCGGTAATACCTGCCAGGTTCCATCCTGCGTTCAGGGCTCTTGCTTCGGCTGGTGCCCCTTTGACCGTCAGGGGGATCGTCACCGGACTGGTGGTGTAGATCCAGTATCCGGTCATTGGTTTGAGCAGGTGGTCTTTTCCAACCGTAATCCATCCTGATCCGTCATAGGTAAGAATGGAATGGCCTGCACTCTGAACGTTCTTAAAGATTGCTGCGGTCTCACATCCTGCAGCCGGTTGCATCGGGATACTGATAAGGTTCCATCCGGTCTGAAGATTGACCTGAATCTCCTGTGTTGATGGAACAACCGGTGTGCTTCCCCCTGATACGGTTACCGCCCCGCTTTTTGCCTCTGCCTGGAGAGCGTTTCCTGCGTCATCATCTATCTGCAGGTTCTGGATCGTTATCTGGGCAGTTCCACTTCCGGTTGCCTGAACCGAGAGGGTTGCAAGGGGTACCTGTGATGCTCCGGCTTCTACTCCGCTGTTCAGATCAATGGCACGAAGGGCATAGGAACCCCCGTCACCAGGAAGTGCTTCAGAAAGGGCTGCCCATGAAGGATAGGTCGCTCCGGTTACTTTCACAACCGCCGCATTATCCGATTGAACAGTCATCTGGTACCCGGATATGCCAGATGGAGCTGAATCAAGAATGATATCAAGAGTTCCGGCAGCCCCGGGGGAGAGTGTTCCTGACTGGACAGAAACCACTGCACCCTCCACTCCTGTGACAACCGTTGCGATAATGCATAACAGACCGATCCATGTCAATTGAGTATTCATGATTGTATCTCCGTAAATAATGCCTGGACATCACTTAAATCCAGAGCTCCGTTCCCATTAAAATCATATGCAGATGTGTTTCCCTGGCTCTGCAGCCAGCTGAAATACGTGAAGAATACTGTTGGGTCCTGCAGATCCATCCTGCCATTCCCGTTCAGATCCTCATATCTCCCGTCCCCGTCAGGATCAGTTGGAACTGGTCCGTCTCCACCAAGCGGGCCGACAGGAGGCTTGGAGGGTGCAGTGTCTGGTTGCGGGAGAGACGGGGTGACCGGCTGAGCTGGACTCCCTTCAACCTCAACGAGCCAGAGATCACCGCTTGTATGTGCTCCTGATAGATCTCCGTCAGATGATGCAGTCATTCCGGTGATCATGAGGGAACCGGTCCCGGTTCGTTTTACCCAGGATCCCCGGTCAACTGACGAGCCGCCGATCTGCCTGTACCAGAGCAGGTTTCCATCACCATCCACCTCACCAATCAGGAGATCAGACTCACCATGATTTCCTTTGAACTGACCATCAACAGAATAACTGTCACCGACAAAGTATGCCCCTCCTTTCGGTGAGGGCTCAAGTTTCCAGACATTGTCACTAAAGCTCCCGCCATAGGTATGCATCCAGACCGGTGTTCCATCAGGAGTGATTCGCATCAGCCAGATATCACCTGCCCCATGATTCATCTCTACATCACCATCTCCTGATGCAGTGACGGCTGCAATCATGAGATCACCGGATGCAAGTTCAACAACCGAATGGCCCCAGTCAAGCGCTGACCCTCCAAAGGACCGTTCCCAGAGCAGGGTTCCGTTCAGATCGGTCTTTATCACCCATACATCGCTACTGGTCCGGTTGCCGGACACCATCCCATCGGTTGAGTTGGTATTTCCACAGGCAACAATTGAATGATCCCGGGTCAGGATGACACTGGTCCCGCTGTCACGTCTGCTTCCTCCATATGTCTGCTGCCACATGACTGTCCCGTTCTGATCAAGACGAATAAGCCAGAGATCTCCCTCTCCAAACTGACGAGTGGAATACCCGTCTGCGGACATCGTATACCCACAGAGGATATATCCTCCATCCGGCAGAAGGGCCAGATCTGATCCTTCATCGGTCAGACTTCCTCCAAATGCCTGATCCCAGCGGATATTTCCATCAGGGCCGATATTGAGAAACCACATGTCGCCATTTCCATGATAGCCGGTGACATCACCGTTATATGATCCGGTGGTGCCAATGACCGCTGCTCCGCCATCTGGTAAATTTCGCACAGCCAGGGCATAATCGGTCTCATTCCCGCCAAAAAGTTTCTCCCAGACGATTGCGTTATCTGCATTAAATCTGAGTACCCAGACATCCCCGTTTCCGAGGGATCCCAGATCAACGGATTGATCAGGGTATGCCACCCCGCATACGGTAGTATTCCCATCCGGTGAGGTATCAAGGCCATAGCCCCATTCAGGACCGTCCGGAAGACCAAGAACCTGGTTTTTTAGAATATCTCCGGGTGATGCCCCACATACCATCACCGGAAGTAGTACCATAAGACTGAAAAGTATCAGAGTGATCTGCCTCAGCACGATTCTCTCCCCCATTCTGAAATATTCGGAGAAAGTCAATATAAATGTTCTTCACCATATGTCCCAATCAGCAGGAAAAACCCGGCATGAGTATGCATTTTTGTCAGGAGTCAGATAAGCCTGCAGGCTGGATATTTATGGATGATATATGGAGGGCCGGTTTGGAATACCATTTCTTCGTGAAGGACCATATCTGATACATACATCTGGCGCTCGGGGGTACGTGTGATATGGTGGATGATGATGCGATTCAGGATACGTACAAAAAGGGGATAGAGGCCTATCGGAGAGGGGAGTTGCAGAATGCATCCAATCTCCTCATACAAGTGGTCGAAGCATCAGAAGAGGATCATAAGGCCTGGAACGCTCTTGGGGTTGTTTTTACAAAGATGGGAAAATATGAGGACGCGGAGGTATGCTTTGAAAATGCGCTCACCCTTGATCCCTCAAATGAAGTTTATAAAAGGAACCAGGAGAAGAACAAGAGTCATATAAAAAAAAGTGTGAAAGATCAGCTCTTATCACTCCCTGTCCCCCATTTTTCTGATATTCTTGTATGGCATCGTATTCTTGGTATCGCCGGGGTGATTGCAGTTATCGTCATGCTTGCATTCCTTCTTCCGCCGGTTCTCAATCCGTCCCCGCTCTCAGCAACCGCAGGTGACATCTCGATTTTTATTGATAGTACAGAAGACCTTGTTTTTATCAAAAACCAGGGGGGACCCGGACTTTCCAGGGTTCAACAGTTTGACATAACCATGAACAATCAGTCTTTGGGCACACTTGTTAAGACAGGAACTACCCTTGGCACATATGAAGGCTCATCAATTGCGATTCCCATCGACGATCTCTATCCGGTGTCTGAGAATAATGAGGTCACATGCCGGGTTACCGCCGTGTTCAACGACAATTCATCCAGGTTATTGCTGGCACGGACACTGGCCCTTCCGGTTCTTCAGGAGGAACCGGTGGTTGAGGAGCCGGTGATCGTTCCCCCGCATAACCCGATGTATTCGGTCGGAGATGTGCTCATAAGAAGAGAGAATGGGACTTACATACTGATTACCAGCCTCCTTCCAGATAACCAGTACCGGATTGAGGAGTTAATCAGACGAAATGACGGACAATTCCTCGTGCAGCCAGGGCTTGGAAGAAATGTCAGCATGGCGGAGTATGAGATGCTCTCTCAGAAAGCGGCAGAATTACCTGTGCCTGCTGATACGGTGTTCAGACCCGGGACCCCCTATCAGGCCCGGAGCATGCAGTCATCTTCAAAAGGGAGAAATCCACTCTATGTCCCGGGAGATCTTATCTCCCGGACATCAGGCAGGGCAGATGATGTCCTCGTGATTCTGGGGTATGACCCTGCAACAGACGAGTATGCCACCGATACCATCTATCCATACTATACCGGGGATTGGGGATACAGGCCGGATACTAGAGCCGAATGGATGGGGCGGGCAGAGGTTGAAGGAACCTATCCTGCCAGGGTAAACCGGATTGCACTCAGTCAGATCGGGATTGGGGCAGACTCATCCCCACCAGGAACAGAGCCTGTATATCGGGAGGGTGACATTATTGCGCAGGACCGGAGCGCAGATGCAGGACTCCTCCTCATACTCGCATACCATCCAAAGACCGGCGAGTACAGCACTGATGTGGTACGCTCTTCGTATGACGGGGGGTGGGTTCGGGACGGGCAGAATATCTCAAAACTCCGCTCGGTCCTGGAGCGGGAGTACCCCTATAAAGTCAGGAATGTGGACGTTTCTCTGGTAAAAATCAGATAAGTACGTATTCATCAGGAACGACCGGAGGAGGGGCAAGGGAGGAGGGTTCACCCATGATAATGATGGGTAATGAAACATTCTTCTCTGCATACCCTTCTGCATGAGCAGAAATCATAAGGCGGTACATACTCTCCGGCTCAATCAGCGAGATCGGAACTCGTGCGGTAAATGAACCATCCGGGTTTGTTGCTGTGGTAGTATTCATACCCTGAAACGAAAGGATGATTTCTGCATGAACAGAGGCATTCTCATCACCGGTGATCGTTCCTTGTATCCTGATGATATCACCCGGTGCATAGTATCCCCGATCTGTCTTTGCCAGGATAGTCAGGAATCTCTCATCAGTGCCGGTCACAGAATCTGCCAGAGTGGTTGCGGCAGGAAGACAATACCAGATCAGGAATACTGCTAGTATATACAGGGTCAATCGTTTGTGCATCATATCACCAGAGCCGTGCCCGTTCGGTCTCATTCACATAGAGTGGATCGCCCGGATTAATATCCGGAAATGCTTCATAGAATTCATCCATATGGAAGGGAATGATATTTACCCGATACTTGTTCCAGGGATGATCCTCTGACATCGTAACATTGCGCAGGTTCTCATCGGTGATATTTCCTCTCATCGCCTGTGCAAATGCGACAAAGAATCGTTGTCGGTCAGTCAGACCATCAATTCCCGGGGTATCAAGCGAGTCCGGATCGGTGCGTGATCTGATAAATGCATGATAGGCAAGGGTGAGGCCCCCAAGGTCAGCGGAACTTTCGATAAGCATTTGTGTTCCATTCAGGGTCAGATTGTCAAGGACCGGTGTTTCGTTGACCTGCACAATCAACGGCCAGGCTGCATGGAAGTACCGGTTTGCATCATCATCTGTCCACCAGTTCTCTTTCTTTCCATCCGGACGATACTGCTGGCCTCCGATATCAATCATATGAATAAGCTCATGCCCGTAGACCCATCCGAATGATCCATAATTCCATGCATCATCAACCATCGGATCAAAAAATGGCGGGTTTAAAAATCCGGCAGGGGCGATGATCCGGTTATGAACAAGATCATAATGGGCCTCAACCCCGTGTGGAGACACATACCATACATCTGGATCCGACGGTTCGCCGGAGAGCTGAAGGCTTCCATTGGTAAAGTACTCATTCAGAGCCAGCATGTTCTCCAGATATGAGGTGTCACTGAGGGTAAGGTTCCGGTACTGACCCCATTCTTCAGGATACCCTGCCTGTTCCTTTAGTGCGTCCATCTTCAAAAGAGCAATATCTTTTGTCTCCTGACTCATCCATGAGAGGTTCTGCACCCGTTCACGCATGACCTCCCTGATATTTTTGATAATTTCTTCTGCTTTTGCCTTGTCAGATGCAGAAAAATACCTGTCAACATACAGATGAGCAATGGGGTTTCCAAGATAGAGGTTCATGATGTCAAAAACCCGATCTTTTTGTGGAGTAATCTCGCCTTTTGAGAGTTTTACATCATAAAACCGGTAATACCTGTCCTGCATGTCAGGTGTGGCATAGGGTGCTGCATACTGCAGGACCCGCCAGGTCAGAAAAACCTTTAGATCATCAACAGGTTCTGATGAGAGTATTCTGCCGACTTCCCTGAGGTAATTCGGATTTGTGATATAGATCTCTTTGAGATCAGGACGCCCGGACTTTTCAAAGAGAGCATTCCAGTTTACCCCGGGAAAGAGGGTTTTCAGATCCGCTGCCTGGTATGTTCCTGCCTTCAGTTCTTCTGAACTGTTTGCATGAGACGTATTCAGACCCATCTCAGCCTGTGCCATCCGGCGTTCTATCCTGAATACGACATCCGCAGCGTTCTGTGCTGCATCAGCATCCATACCCTGATCCCTGAAGGTTGAGGCAACATACTCCTTCATCAGGTCCTGGACCCGAACAGCCTCATCAAATGCAAGTTCGTAAAACGGGGGGAACCTGATGGTAAAATCACCGGTCTCGACGGTCGCGATAAGTTCCTGCCGTTTCTCAGGGTTTTCATCAATATACAGGATGAAAAAGGGATCCAGTCCGCGTGCGGTCAGATTTGAAGCGATCACACGAATCTCACTCCGGTCTGATGCCCGTGCAATCTCATCAAGTTCATCCTGAACCGGAGTAAGGCCTGTCTTTGCATTTGACTCATCATTGAGTGCAGCACGGTAAAATGATCCCAGAAGTTGCCGGGGAGTTCCCTGTTCTGCACTGTAATCGGTTGCGGCGTCTTCAACAAGGGATCTCACCCGTTTATCGACCATATCCTTTACCTCTTCAAATGCAGAGTAAAATTTCTGATCCTTTGGAACCGGGTGGTCAGCAATCCAGTAATAATTAGCATATGAGAAGAAATCCACCCCTGGATCAATTGACCGGTTCATCCCTGGTGGAGTTGCCAAAGAGACAGGATCGGCCGGCACCGTCCAGGTCAGAACCAGGATGGAGCAGAGTACAGAGAGAAGAACCAGTTGCAGGTATGAAGACAGGATGATGGCTGTATGCAGATCCGTCTCGCGCGAACGTATATGGGAATGAACGATAGGTGTATTCATGATAAGATATTCCTCTAAAAACATGAACTGCTGAGAAGCCCTCTTGGCGTATGACATAAAAGATGTAAGAACTGCAATGGATCCCGTTGATAACCAGTATCATATCGTCCTTATCATCATTCTTATATCACTCATTATCGCTGCAGGAATATCTGTTTTATTTACCGGGGGGCAGGGTCCTGGTGAGACCTTGAATCTATCAGGTTCTCTTGTGGAACAAGACAGTACCGGGCAGAAAGAGGATCCGGCAGAGACCTGGATTGTTCGGATTCTCTGGGTTGATGATCAGAACCGGACATATTCATTTCAGGATTATCCACAGGATACAAAGCCTGATCCAAAGTCATACACTTTTACCGGAGATCCCCCGCCAGGGGCACAGGCTGCTATGATACGGTTTCTCTCATGGGACGGGAGTACTGAGCGGACACAGGGAGCGCGTTATATCATGGATCCGGACTCAGTCACCGCTGTTCTGAACCGGTATACCTTAATGGCCCGATTATCCCCCCTGCCAACAACAACCCCTGTTACTACCAACACACCAGCTCCATCAGGGACACCCATTCCTGGCATGCTGATTCCGGAATCGGGTGTGGTATGCAGAAACGCTGACGGCTCATGTACTGCCAGATTTGGATACACTTCCCGCCATGACCACCCCGTTTCACTCCCGGTTGGCGATATGAACCGGTTTTATCCTGGTGAACCAGACCGTGGTCAGCCGGTGGTATTTATGCCAGGAATACACCATGATGTCTTCTCAGTCACCTATCCGGGAGACGCAACAAATCTGGTCTGGTTCCTGATGGACAAGCAGGTGTCAGTTGGTACAGTTCCCAGGGTGAATACGTCTATCATGATCGAGCCAATATCCGGCTATGCCCCTCTTGAGGTGCGGTTTTCTGAGCGATCTACCGGTTCAGTCCCCAATAACCCCCTGGCTGGGACATGGAATCTGGGAGACGGAACCATAACTTCCATTACCGGGCCGTTTTACCACCGGTATGAATATCCCGGGCGCTATACCGTCAGTTATACCGTCTCTAATGCGTGCAGCCAGGCCAGGGACAGTGGCGTTGTAACCGTTTATCAGGCGTCGTATACCTGGGATACAGATCCGAAAAATCCTGCAACCGTACGGTTCTCATGCACATCAACCGGAGATCCCTCGGTATGGTTCTGGGATTTTGGTGACGGGTATACCTCATGGGAGCAAAACCCTGTTCATACCTATCAGCGGGCAGGAACGTACCAGGTCGGACTGACCATATCCGGTCAGCATGGCAAAGGATCGGTGGTCCATACCATCTCTGTCCCTTCATGAGATCAAAAACAGGGAAAAACAGGCGGTGATGTATTCTGAAATATCTTAAACAACCCGTGCTTTTTCAGGCGGGCCAAGAATCTTCTGAACGGCGCCTAAAAGATTATCCGCGATATAGGGCTTGACGATATACCCTCTGGCACCCATCCTCCGTGCCAGGTCAACCATACTCTCTTCACCCACCGATGTGCACATCATGATCTTTGCATCTGGTGCATCACTCCTGATCCGGCGCAGTACTTCAATACCGTTAAGGTCAGGCATGATCAGGTCTAGCATAACCAGACTTGGCTGCAGAGCATGAAATTGTCTGATCCCCTCTTCCCCACATGAGGCCATACCGGATATCTCGTACCCGGCTGAGAGGAGAATTGATCTGAGCAGATTGCGATCAAAATCCGTATCATCAACAATCAGGATTCCCATTCGTACCCATTCCTTGATTCATAAATCTTTAAAAATTCCATACATTCACCCGTGCAGGGTCAGGTGCACCGATTACTTGTTTTACGGTCGCAAGGAGGGATTTGGCCTGGAATGGTTTGATAATATATCCTTTTGCCCCATATCGAATCGCAAGATCAACCACCGGATCTGAATGGGCAGATGTACAAATCAGGGCATTGGTCTTATCGTTCTCCTTCATAAGTCTGATCAGTACCTCTATTCCGTTCATCTTTGGCATCATGAGGTCTATCGTAATAAGATCGGGTCTCAGGGTTTTACACAGGTTGATACCTTCTTCTCCGCTTCGTGCTGTCCCCACCACTTCATATCCCGCGGAGAGCAGGATTGAATGAAGCACTTTCCGGTCGAGATCCTCGTCATCAATAATAAGTACTGTTGGCATGTCGTTCTCCGGATTAATTCGCCCCTTCAGGAAGGGTAAAGAAGAAGGTTGCTCCTTCACCGATAGCACCCTCTGCCCAGATACGTCCACCATGCCGGTGTATGATCCGCTGCACTGTTGCAAGACCGATTCCGTTTCCTGGAAACTCTTGGTGTGAATGGAGTCTTTGCAGGGGAATAAAGAGAAGATTTGCTTTATCAGATGGAAAACCAGCACCATTATCCTTCACAAAAAACACACGCGTCTGGCCCTGCATCATACTCCCCATCTGTATCTGTGCATTATCGGTCTTCATGGTATACTTCCAGGCATTCCCTATCAGATTTTTCAAAGCGATCTCACAAAGTCCTGGATCTCCATATGCCATCAGCCCTTCTTCAACCCTCCAGGAGACCTTGCGGTCCGGATCATGGGTCGCCAGCTGCCCCAGGATCTCGCGTGCCATGTGGGAGAGATCAAGCCGTTCCATAAGAATGGGTGCTCGTGTAACCCGGGAGAGCCGGAGAAAATCCTCAATAAGTTGATCCATCTGGTTTGCTGCCTGCCTGATCCGTGACAGACATTCGATACCATCAGGGGGGAGATACCCGGCATAGGTCTCCTCAAGAATTCGGGAGAATCCATCGATTGCGATAAGCGGCGCACGCAGGTCATGTGAGACTGAATAGCTGAATGAGTCAAGTTCGCGGTTTGCCGCTTCAAGCTCTGCCTCAAGTCTGGAGCGCTCCCGTGCCATCTCAATAGTCACATACAGATCCCGTTCACGGAACGGTTTGACCAGATATCCAAATGGCCCCGCCTCCTTGGCACGTGCGATGGTCTGCTCATCGGCATACGCCGTCAGAAATATCACCGGAATATGATATTGGCCAGAAATTCTGTCAGCTGCCTGGATTCCGTCCATTTTTCCTGTCAGATGGATATCCATGAGGATGACATCAGGCCGTGATTTCCCTGCCATTTCAACAGCCTCTTCTCCGGTCGGAAGGGTATCAATCACTTCATATCCGTACCGGCGAAGTTTTGATGCGATAGATTCTGCGACGATAGCTTCATCTTCAACGATAAGCACCTGGGTCATACATTACCTGCCTGTTTCGGGAATCTGACCGTACATTCCATTCCTGCACCCTGCGAACTTTCAATCTGAAGTGTTCCCCGTATCTGTTTTGCAAGAATCCGTACAAGACGCATACCAAGACTTGAGATCTTCTCGATATCAAATCCAGGGGGAAGACCTACCCCGTCATCTGAATACCGCATCATGCACCCGCCGTCCTCACATGACAACTGAATGGTGATATGCCCGGATGGCCGGTCCACAAAGGCATATTTCATTGAATTGACCATCAGCTCATTCACGATCAAACCGATAGTGACGGCGGTATCCAGACTGAGCATGATACTTCCGACATCGATCTCAGTCCTGATATCCCTTACGGTTGCGAATCCCTCAGTCACCGCCCTGGCCAGTTCCTCAAGATATTGGCCGAATGGAATGCTTGCAAGTGATTCAGTCCGGTATAAGGTCTCGTGAACGAGCGCCATCGAATCAATCCGCTGTTCACAATCATGAAGGGCGGAGAGAACGACCTCATCAGAGATGTACTCTTCCTGCAGCTGGAGCATACTTGAGATGATCTGCATGTTATTTTTAACCCGGTGATGCAGTTCACGAAAGAGGACATCCTTCTCTTCAATCATATGATGGAGTCTCTCCTGGTACCGCTTGTTCTCGGTAATATCGATGAGGATGCCCCGGGTACCGGAAAAAACTCCGTCACGAATGATAGGAGCCAGAGAGAGATGGATAATCCGCGGATCTTCCGGATCACCTGCTGCAATAAAGTCACCGGCGACCGGCATCAGATCATTTGCCACCTGTTTCATAATTGTGGAGAACCTG
>NZ_DAONKG010000027.1:9868-17727 GCF_035406105.1 Methanospirillum sp. | reverse complement strand
TAGCCATACATTTATTACCAGCACGGCAGCACGGAATCCTGATACCCTGCATAATTTCATACCTCAATTAAATACTGCAGACCTCTTTATCATTCATCCCTCCAATGATTCCTTCTGGGATGATATCATTGCACAGATACCAGATGGTCTACCGGTTATCCCGATCGGGTTTGACCAGGAGGGGCTATCAACCAGTACAGTTCCAGTAAAGGTAGCCCTCACCGCATCTGCCTACTACATTTACGGCGGGGAAAAAAACCTTGATAACCTTATCCGGTACCTTCGTGCAGAAGTACTCCATGAAAATGTACCCTATGACCCTCCGGAACCGACAGTCTGGGACGGGATATATCACCCGGATGCATCAGAGATATTCAAAACCCCAAAAGAGTACTTTTCCTGGAGAAGAAAACGGCACGATTCAACCATAGGCATCCTCTTTTACCGGTTGTACTGGGCCAACCGTGACCTTGCCGTGATAGATACACTAATTCGTACCATAGAACAGGATCATGATGTAATTCCGGTCTTTTGTATTGGGACGGGAGACGCAGACCTGGGTGCACGGTCCGGGGAGGAAATTCTGCATTCATATTTCATCAACAGAATCGATCTTCTCATTAACCTGCAATCAGTCACACTCTCCCGGAACATCAGAGAGACCGTTGACGGGTTAAAAACACTCAATGTGCCGATCATTCACCCAATCATCATCTATAACCGTACAAAAAATGACTGGGAGCAGGACAGTGCCGGCCTTACCGCTTCTGAAGTCGGATGGGCTGTGGTTGTTCCTGAATTTCTGGGTATGACCAGTATGATCCCTGTCGGGGCTAAATCACCGGATGAACCGGCAGGAGAAGAGACTGAATGGCATGACCCGATACCGGAACGAATAAACCGGGTATGCAGTCTTGTAAACGGATGGATACGCCTGAAAAAGAAACCACCTGCAAAGCGTAAAATTGCATTTATTCTGAACAATTCGCCTTGTGCTTCGATCGAAGCAACCGTCGGAACTGCTGCTCATCTTGATGCCCTTGAATCGGTAGCGAGGATCCTTCAGGAGATGAAAAAGGCCGGATATCAGGTCAATCCCCCGGCAGACGGAAAAGAACTCATCACTACCATTCTGAATAAAAAAGCCCTCTCAGAATTCAGGTGGACATCGGTTACCGAAACGGTGACAAAGGGGGGAGCCCTCGCTCTGTTAGGGAGGGAGACCTGGGAGCCATGGATAGCTGGTCTTCCCCTGAAATTACAAAACCAGCTTCGGGAAACCTGGGGCAATCCTCCGGGCGAAGAGAAAGACGGAGTACCGGCAGGGATGATATATGAGGGTAAACTCGTAATCACGGGACTATCGTATGGAAATATTCTCGTCATGACCCAGCCAAAACGGGGCTGTGCTGGAAGCAGATGTGATGGTCAGGTCTGTAAAATCCTGCATGATCCCGAAATCCCGCCACCCTATCATTACTTTGTCACGTACCAGTACCTGGTAAAAGAATTCCAGGCCGATGCAATCGTTCATGTGGGAACTCATGGTACCCTTGAATTTTTGCCGGGAAAATCAGTCGTCCTTTCAGATTCATGCCTTCCAGACGCGGTCCTTGGCCCGGTTCCATTCCTGTATATTTATAATACAGACAACCCGCCGGAAGGGACAATCGCCAAACGAAGAAGCACAGCAACGCTCATTGGACATATGCAGTCTGTTATGACTGAAAGCGGGCTCTATGGCGATTTATCTGAGCTTGCTGACAGAATAGATGAATATAATCGTGCCAGAGATGCAGACCCTGCCCGTGCTCATGCCCTCGAACATGTCATCCTTGAGTTGATTAAAAAAACAAGGCTTGCACAGGAGATAAACCTCGAAAAGATACAGGAATGCGGAGGGGGGATGAATGAGGTGATCGATGCTGCACATCTGTCGCTGACAAGAATTTATAACAGCCAGATTCCGGATGGAATGCATATATTCGGATCAATACCCCAAGGAGACAAACGTGCATCATACATCACCGGGCTGCTTCGATTTAACCAGGAGTTGCGAAAACTCATGATCGATCTCTCCGGTCTGGATATTGTTCCCAAAGCCGGTGAATTTGCCCTTCATAAAATGCTTGATGAACAGGCACGAAAGTTTACATCTGCCATCCTTAAAGGAAATGATCCCCGGATAGCAGCAGAAATTGCACTCGGTGATACGTTAAAACGCCCGAATTCTGAATTACTCATCCCGGTTTCTAAAAAAATTAGGGAACTTTCAGATCTTATACAAGCCTCAGATGAACACACCGCCCTGCTCCGGGGCCTGAATGGAGGATATATTGAGCCTGGTCCTTCAGGTCTGGTGAGCAGGGGAAGAACAGACATTCTCCCGACAGGAAGGAACTTTTACAGTTTAGACCCGTACTCAGTCCCGACTGAAGCAGCATTCCGGGTGGGCAGAAAACTTGGGGAAGTGCTTCTTGAGAAATATCGGTCCGAAGAAGGCAGGTACCCTGAGACTGTAGCTGTCTACTGGATGGCATCAGACATCATGTGGTCAGATGGAGAGACCTTTGGAAAACTCCTGCATCTTCTGGGTGTTGAACCGATCTGGAAACAGGGGAGGGTCAGAGAACTAAAAATCATCCCCCTGTCTTCCCTTGGAAGACCAAGAATTGATATCAACGTCCGGGCATCAGGTATTCTTCGAGATTGTTTCTACAACTGTATCGAACTCCTTGATGATGCAATTGCAAAGGTTGCAGCCCTTGATGAGCCAGATGAGATGAATTACATCAAAAAACATCAGGGTAGTAGTAGCAGACGAATGCCCCGGATATTCGGGAGTAAGGCAGGAACCTATGGAATGGGAGTAAATCTGGCCCTCTATGCATCTGCATGGAAAGAAGAGGCTGAACTCGCAGACATCTACATTGCCTGGAACGGGTATGGATATGGCAGGGATATGTATGGAGATGCATCCCATGATGACCTGATTGCCCAGTTGAAAACGGTTGATGTGACATTTAATAAAACCGCCACCGATGAGTATGACCTCCTTGGATGCTGCTGTTATTTCGGAACCCACGGGGGAATGACCATAGCCGCAGAGACGATAAAAGGAGAAAAAGTTGCGACATATTATGGGGATACAAGGGATCCTTCCCACGTTGAAGTCAGAACGCTGGCTGAGGAATTAACACGGGTGGTCAGGACAAAACTGCTCAACCCCAAATACATTGACGGCCTGAAAGAACATGGATATTCTGGCGCCAGTGAACTCTCCCGGAGAATTGGAAGAGTGTATGGATGGGATGCCACTACCGGACAGGTTGACGACTGGATTTTTGATGATATTGCACGAACTTTCATCCTGGATCAGAAAAACCGGAATTTTTTCGAAGAGAATAACCCCTATGCTCTTGAAGAGATCGGGCGGAGACTCCTTGAAGCACATGAACGGGGCGTCTGGCAGGCAGATCCTGATGTTATCGAAGAATTAAAAGAAGCATACCTCATGATTGAAGGATGGATAGAAGATAAAATGGATGGAACCGGAGGACATGTGCAGGGTGGATCAATTGATATCTACACGATGAATGACATTGCGAGTTGGAAAAAGAAGATCGGTCATATGAAGGAAGGGAAATCATGACACATCACCTGAAAAAACCCCTTATCCCGTTTACTGCAATCGTCGGACAGGAGCAGATGAAAAAAGCCCTCCTGCTCAACGCCATTAACCCGGCAATCGGAGGGGTCCTAATCAGAGGTGAGAAAGGAACGGCGAAATCGTCCACCGTTCGTGCATTGGCAGAAATTCTGCCGGTTATGAAAGTAGTACCCGGATGTCCCTTCTCGTGTGATCCGAAGAAAAAGGATGAACTCTGTGAGATCTGTGCTGCAAAAAAAGAGACCAATTCTCTCCCTGAACCCGTGAAACGGCAGATACGTGTTGTGAATCTGCCGGTTGGGGCAACAGAAGACCGGGTTGTTGGGACAATTGATATTGAACGGGCATTAAAAGAAGGTATCAAGGCCCTTGAACCAGGAATCCTTGCAGAAGCAAACCGGGGTATCCTCTACATTGATGAAGTAAACCTTCTTGACGACCATGTGGTTGATGTTCTCCTGGATGCCGCTGCAATGGGAGTAAACACAGTAGAGAGAGAAGGAATCTCATTCTCTCACCCCGCACGGTTTATTCTGATCGGGACCATGAACCCGGAAGAAGGAGAACTCAGACCCCAGCTCCTGGATCGGTTTGGTCTGCAGGTCTCTGTGGAAGCGATTGAAAATCCAAAAGAACGAATCGAGATCGTCAGGACTGCTGAGGAGTTCTTACAAAATCCGGACGAGTTTCGTAAGAAGTTTAAGAATGCACAGAAAGCAATCTCAAAACAGATAATCCATGCGATGCGAATCCTTCCGAAAGTTACCATATCTGATGCTCTGGTCAGAAAAGCCGTGGACATCTGTATTAGTCTTGGAGTCAGAACACACCGGGCAGAAATTACCATTGTACGCACTGCAAAAACCATCGCAGCCTTTGACGGACGGGATACCGTAACGCAGGAAGATCTCAGGGAAGCAATTGAACTCGCCCTTCCTCACCGGATGAGACGACGGCCATTTGAAGAACCGAAAGTGGATCCACAGCACCTTGATGACCTTATGAATGAGCCACCGGCAGAGCAGTCTGAAAAACCACAGGAAACCTCACCGGAACAGACTGATGAACACAGAGATGCTGAACCACAAAAAGAGTCTTCCGGGCAGGAAAATCAGGATACGCCAGAGGAATCACGGTCTTCATCCACAACCCCTCCGCAGGAACAGCGGGTATTTGGTATCGGATCTCCCATCAATATGGAACAGATGAGATCCCCTGAACAGAAAACTCTTGAGAAACGATATGCTCCCGGTCGGCGGTATGAAACAAACGGAGCTGATCGTCGCGGACAATATATCGGTGCTCAAAGAAAATTGATCGGAACGGATATCGCATTTGATGCAACAATCCGTGCTGTGGCTCCGTATCAGAACCGACGAAGATCTAATAATCTTGCTGTTGTGATCCGCGGTGATGAAGTCCTTCAAAAGAGAAGAATTGGAAAAACTGCCACCGCATGTTTGTTTGTTGTTGACGCGAGCGGATCCATGGGAGTGGAGCAGCGAATGGAAGCTGCAAAAGGAGCCGTATTCTCCCTGCTTGAAGATTCATACCAAAATCGTGACCGGGTAGGACTCATTGCCTTCCGAGGAGAGAAAGCGGACCTGATCCTTCCTCTGACATCAAGTATTGATCTTGCGTATGCCCGTCTGTCAGAGCTCCCCACGGGTGGAAAAACCCCCCTTACCGCCGGACTTCAAAAAGCCCTGACCACATTACTGAATGAAAAGCGGAAATACCCCTCACTTGTTCCCATTCTGATTCTTATCACGGATGGAAGAGCAAATGTTGGAAACGGTGGGCGATTAAAGGATGAGATAACATCGGTTTGTGAGGATCTTGCCAGGGCTGGCATTGAAACTGTGATAATTGATACTGAAGCCAGGAAGAAGAGCGGATTTGGACTTCAACTTGGATTTTGTCCTGCTATTGCTGAGCATACCCGTGGCAGATATTACCGGATGTCAGATCTCACGATGGATACTGTATCCGGTGCAGTACTCTCTCATATTGCAGAAAACCTTGCAGTTAGTTAAATACCAGAAAAAAAGACAGGGATGCACGAACGGTCAGAAATGAACCCAACTACTTTGTACCGGTCAGGACAACGGAAAAAACTTCTCATTATTCTCTTCCTGTCTCTCCTTCTCTCTGGGGCAGTCCTGTATGCCCTGTATGCAGGGTCGTATCACCTTCCCTTTGACCGCATACTCACCATTATACATCAGGCAATAACAGATCCTGCATCTCTTGAATCGGTGAAATCAGAAAAAACCGTTGTTATTGATTTCAGAATGCCACGGGTTCTCCTTGCTGTTCTCACAGGAATCAGTCTGTCCATAGCCGGATGTGTCATGCAGGCACTCCTTCGAAACCCTCTCGTAAGTCCGTTTACTCTTGGTCTCTCTTCTGCTGCGTCTTTTGGAGCTGCACTTGCTATTGTATTTGGGGCGGCCTTCCTCCCGTTCCTTCCTCCACAGTTCCAGAATAGTGCAATCATTTTCTGTGCATTCATTCTTGGATGGCTCTCAATTCTCCTCATCTATGGGATTTCACGCATGAAGGGCTCTTCAAGTGCAACGCTGATCCTGGCCGGTGTGGTTATCGGGTACATCTTTACCGCCGGAGTCATGATCCTCAAATACCTGACGAATGATGAGAAACTTCGGGAGATTACTCTTTGGCTTATGGGAGGGATGTGGGGTGCGAACTGGGGAGCAATTATTATCGTGGCCCCAATCACCCTCCTTTGTTTCCTCTATCTGGAATCCATCGCATGGGATCTGAACTCCCTTTCAGCAGGAGATGATGTGGCAAAAAACCTGGGAGTGAATGTGAACCGACTCCGTCTTACCGGCCTTTGCGTCTCAACCCTGGCGGCATCGGCTTGTCTTGCATTCACGGGTATTATCGGTTTTATCGGTCTTATGGGACCGCATATCGGAAGAATGCTCATCGGCAATGATAACCGGTACCTCATCCCTTGTTCAGCACTCCTGGGTGCTCTTATCCTGCTTATTTCAGATACCGCGGCACGGACCATCATGGATCCAATTGAGATTCCTGTCGGGGTTATCATGTATGTTATCGGTGGTATCTTTTTTCTGTTCCTGATCCTGCAAGGAAAACACCGGGTGATTACCTGAGGAGATGCCATGACCCTGACGATTGATCGACTGAATGTATGGTATGGATCTGTGCAGATCCTGTATGATATCTGTTTTTCTATCAGAGATGGAGAGATTCTGTGTGTAATCGGCCCGAACGGATCAGGAAAGAGTACCCTCATAAAAACCCTTGCGGGAATCATAGAACCAAAATCAGGCATAATATCGATGAACGGCGTGGAACTGTCACAGTACTCACGGAATGAGGTTGCAAAAAAAATTGGGTATGTCCCCCAGGATTTTCAGTATCTCTCCTCCTCAACCGTACTTGAAGCAGTCATTCTGGGTCGTCGTCCTCATGTTCAATGGACCCTGAAACCTCAGGATTTGGAAATCGTTGATACAGCAATGGAGATGCTTAATATTACTTCCATGGCAGAGAAAATGCTCACTGAACTCTCGGGCGGTGAACGGCAACGGGTCTTTATCGCTCGGGCAATTGCACAAAAACCAGAATATTATCTCTTCGATGAACCGACAAGTGCTCTTGACATCAGGCACCAGATAGATGTGTTCTCAATGATTCGGACCATCACCAGATCCGGAAAAGGTTCTGTATTTGTAGCCGTCCATGACCTCAATTTCGCATACCACTATGCAGACCGGGTCATCCTTATGGACAAAGGGAGAATAATTGCCCAAGGGACTCCTGATGAGGTCATGACCAGGGACCACATAATATCAGTATATGATGTCCCGATGCAGTTTATTACCACTGATGCCGGACAATATGTAGTCCCGGACTGGATACAAGCAGAAAAAACGGAACAATACCATCAGGGAGAACAATGAATATCAGCAGTATTCGTAATCAGGTGTCTGAATCAACGATAATCACATATAATCTTACCAAAAAATTTGGAAAAGTCTGTGCGGTAAACCGGATGAACATTACGGTTGGAAATGAGATATTCGGTATTCTGGGACCAAATGGATCAGGCAAGACCACAACCGTGCTGATGCTTACAACGCTCCTTGATCCGACTGACGGGACGGCACAAATATGTGGATTCGATATTCAA
>NZ_DAONKG010000027.1:0-9858 GCF_035406105.1 Methanospirillum sp. | reverse complement strand
AAAAGAACCGAGAAAAGTCAGAGAATCGATCAGTTATGTACCACAGGATATGGCAGTTGATGTACGACTCACTGGCCGGGAGAATGTCATGATGTTTGCAGAGTTATATGGGATTCAAAATCCGGCCCAAAAAACAGAAGAGGCACTTCGTGTGCTTGATCTTTCTGACCGGGCAGATGACTTGGCAAAAGTCTATTCCGGTGGGATGAGAAGGAGGCTTGAACTTGCCCAGGCACTTGTCCATAACCCGAAAGTCCTCTTTTTCGATGAGCCGACTGTCGGACTTGATGTTGCAGCCAGGAAAAAAATATGGGAGCATATTATTGATCTTCGTAAACAGGGAATGACGATTTTTGTAACCACCCATTACATGGATGAGGCAGATCGGTATTGTGATCGTGTTGCAATCATAGACAAAGGAATCATTCAGGCAATTGATACACCTGACAATCTGAAAAGTATGATTTCCAAAGATATCATCTCATTCTCAGTGACAGGTCAGGTCGAGAAGATCGAGGTTCCGGGAGTTACATTTGCCTTCATGGAAGGTGATGAACTGGTCTTCTATGCAGATCACGGGGATCATGCTCTTCCCCGGGTAAAAGACGCCCTCACCGAAGCAGGAGTTCAGGTGACAGCAATGTCAATCAGAAAACCATCACTGGATGATGTATTCCTTCACCTTGTCGGGACCGAGGAAGATTCCAGTCCCTTTAAACTGAGTACATTCAGAAATGCCATGGGGAGGCGGGGATGAACCCAATACTGGTATACTGCCAAAGAGATCTTATCCGGTGGTTTCGAGGAAAATGGGGGTTTATATCAGCGATGGTTATGCCTGCAGCCTGGCTTGTATTTGTAGGTCTTGCTCTTCCCATCCGTTTTACCGATAACTATATCGATTTTGTCACACCAGGAATCCTTGCAATGACCATTCTTTCTGCTTCACTTGCGGGAGGGGGTCTTCTTATTCTGGACCGGATGCTCGGTTTTTTCAATAAATTTCTAGCCCTCCCTCCTCCCCGTGAATCAATTCTGTTTGGGAAGATCTTGGTAATAACCATTCGGGGAATAATTCAGTCAACTATTATCCTGTTTTTTGCTTTCCTGCTGGGGGCCAGATTATACTCACCGGTCCAGCTTGTGGGTACATACTTCATTTTATTCATATTCGGAGCATTGTTATCCGCAGCAGCGACAACAATTGCAATATATGTTGATGACCATGACCAGTACGCAGCAGTCAATGCCATGATTTCAATGCCGGTATTCTTTACTTCTTCGGCAATGATGCCTTATGACCAGATGCCGGCCTGGCTCTCACCTATTGCTCACATCAATCCGCTTAGCTTCGCAATTGATGGAATCCGTATTCTGCAGACCGGGACAGTTCCGGTCACTCAGATTGGTCTTTTAACCGTCCTCTGTGCTGGCATTCTTGGTCTTGCTGTACATGCATTCAGAAAGGTGAAGATATGAACCCCAACGGTTTTTCTGTCCTCATGTATTGCTAATTGAACATATATCAAAGATTACTATGAAAATGAAAGATTTTATTTGTATTTCTGTTACGATAATCCTGCTTATTAGTACCGTCGGAGCGTTATCGGCTGCAGATGTGACATTCACGGATACATCTGGAGAAACGATTACCCTTCCCAACCCTGCTGACCGGATTGTGTGTCTGAATAGTGATAGTGCTGAGGCAATCGTTGCTCTTGGTGCCGGGAATAAAGTTGTTGGTATCACTGATAGTACCATGACTGATGCTGCACTTATGAAACATCTTCCAAAGGCCGTAAGTGTCGGTGAATGGCAGACGCCGGGAGTTGAGCGGATTCTTGCCATGAAACCAGATGCAGTTATCTCCTACTCAAGTTCACGGCCAAAAAATGCAGATCAATTACAAAATGCAGGAATTCGTCTTATTTATCTGGATTGTTATAAATTCAACACTCTTGCACATGACATAGAGGCTGTTGGCACTCTAATCGGTGCTGAAGATAAGGCAAAAGCCTATATTGCATTCATGAAGAAATGGGAGGATGAAGTGATATCCAGAACAAAAAATATTTCCGGTGAAGAGATGCCCTCCGTGTATATTGAAGGGTATTCAGATTATTCTGCCCAGGGTAAGGATAGTGGCATTGACTTACTTATGAGCATTGCCAAAGGAAAAAACCTTGCTGCTGATCTTGGTGAACAGTGGCCAAAGGTAACCCCGGAATGGATTATAAGCAAAAATCCGGAGATAATCATAAAAGCAGCATCCGTAAAACCTGATAAAACGCTTGGTCAGATACGGGAGGGTGTCCTCAGCAGGACCGGATTTGAGTCTCTTGATGCGGTTAAAGATAAAAAGGTGTATGTTCTGAATGGTGATCTTATCTATGGCCCCAGAAGTCCTGCGGGTCTTGTGTACCTTGCAAAAATCCTTCATCCGGATAAATTCAAGGATATTGATCCGAGTGATGTTTTGAAGGAGTATGCAAAAGAGTTTGTTTCAGGAGTGGAATCGGAAGATTATTATACTGCAATAGGATAACTCCCTGGAATCCCGAGGGGGTCTAAATGATCCTGCGGGAAATATTTTTTTAAGTGAACAGAATCAATTTCCGATAAATCGTACACTCTTGCAATTCATTATCCAGGAGAATTATCTCATAGAAGATATGCGTCCAAGAAATCCTGTCAGAGTTCCTCATATTGCTTTGGAAAAGTAATCTGTATTATGATTATCTCTTTTGATTCACACGGATTTGATGTTTTTGAGTACCGTTTCATCAACACGGATTTTTAAACTGGCTCATCGGGTATCATTAATGTGCATATATAACCTGACCTTGACCCGACGAAAAAGAATATGGATCCATACTCACCGGGTCTTATATCCTGTCAACTCTGGATGAAAGGTAGCATTCTGTTATTCGCTCTCCATATGGATGATCTCCTGACAACAAGACTTGTAATGGACTATGGAGGGGTTGGATTGAACCCGGTCTTTCAGTGTTTCAGAATACCTATGATTTTGGACGTTTATCACTCTTGTAAATCCTTCTTTCTTATGTGGACGTATTTTTCATTGTCAAGAGGAGATCGAAGATACCCTTTGGCGACGTGAATAACCTTCCTATTTCTGATAGTATTGGCGATTGCAGCGGTCATAAATAATATTCTTGACACCAGTATCGTATGGTGAGATCAGACATCAGAGATTTCGGAAGAGAACTCTTACCCATTAAGTATTTTGACAGCTCCTGATGTAATAATGTCACATCATGAACATTATCTGAACCGAGTGACGCATTACGACGAAAACCTCTTTCGCATCCTGCCCCAAGCCGAACTCTTCTTTTCCACCTGCCTTTCATTTATTCCGCACCACAGGATTGCTATCATGGAACTTGGTTCAGGGACCGGTTATTTCACCACATTCATGCTTGGCCAAAACCCTGATTACCAGATCACCTGCATTGATAAATCTCCGGAGATGCTTGAAATGGCCAGAAGGAAAAAGGAATTATCCGGATGTACTTTTATCGAGGGTGATATCACTACAGGCCTGCCTGAAGGAACCTTTGACGGTGTCGTTACAACACTCACTCTTCATCATATCCCTGATAATTCAAGAGAAAAACTCATTCGCGAGATATACCAAAAATTAAACCCGGAGGGATGTTTCATTTGTGGTGATGTTTTCAAACCAGAACAGGACTGGATTGAATCTATATACCGGAGCAGATGGAAGAACCATATGAGGGAGACCGGCATGCCAGAAGATCAGATACGCGAGACCGTATCCGGAAGAGAGAATGCATGGCCATTTTTGGATACCATGCATGGATTTTACAGAAAAATAAAAAATGCAGGTTTTAAAAGAATTCTTGTTCCATTCACGTATGATATGTCTGGAGTAATGATTGGGTGGAAATAACCGGTTATATAATAAATCTGATTCATCAGATTATGTCAGAATTTAAAATTCTATACCTTTTCGTGCTTTCACCCCCCTATCAAAATAATGTTTAATTTTTTTCATCTCGGTGACCAGATCTGCTGCATCTATCAGTTCTTGCGGTGCTTTTCTTCCGGTGAGAACCACTTCTACCCACGGTTTTCTTGACCTTATCATAGAGATAATCTCTTCGATGGTAACCAGCTGATAAAAAACACACAGGATTATCTCATCCAGAACGACCATATCAAAATGTCCGGATGATAGAATACTTCTGCAATGTTCCAATCCGGTTCTGGCCTGCTTTCGGTCTTCATCAGTGGGATCATTGATAATGAAATTCCCGGTCCCATACTGTTCTATTACAAAGGTATCAAAGAGTGAACAAAGGCCCATTTCTGCGGTCTCTGACCCTTTACAAAACTGGGCAAAAAAGACTGATCCACCAGAGAGCAGAGTCCGAAGGGAAAGACCGAGTGCTGCAGTTGTTTTCCCTTTTCCGTTTCCACAATACACCTGAATGTATCCAATTCGATCAAAACCCATGAATCCCGGTTACCTTGTCTGTACTATATATTTGAGTGATTATTCTAAATTCCAAAAGAAAAATCAGGAAAGATGAAGGGATGCCAGATCAGACCGGTGAGAGTTGAATCTGTTTTTCCTGCCCGACTGCCCAGATGATAAACTCATCAGGTGATGAAAATCCTGCCAGGGGATATTCATTCTCCAGATCGGTATCTGTTCCAAGTCTGATTACTTTTGACTCTTCCGATGGCTGATATCTATAGAGAACTTCAAATTCATTCTCCCTGCCATGAAGTTTTGAGATTCCCATCTGGTTGTAGCCTACCGCTACCTTCCATTCATCGTCCATAACATCAACATATACTCTGCCAACGAGATTTTTGTTATTTCTCCGAATCAGAACTTTGTTCTCAAATTCTTCAGTAACTTTTGCAGTCTTTGGTTTTGGTTCATAACCAATAAATTTTGACATAGATCAAAATTATTTGTATTAGAAGAAATAGTTTGCGGTAAGATAAGCAAAAACCTCCGCATATAATAAGAGATACCTTCCTGAAATAACTTAATCTCATCTTTCCAGTTCTTTTTTCATCTTTTTGCATATTTGAGATTCTTTCCTATTTTACCAATTCCTAAATGAATCAATTCAGGTTTAGTGATGAGGTCACAACAAATCTCAAGTGCATTTGATCACGAACAGAGGCTAAATCAGAAAATTACTTTCTCACTATGCTACACATGAAATAATGATGTTTCCCAAACATTAATTACCTTAAGACAATAATATTTGTATTAACTAAGAATTAATTTTCTTAGTAAAAAATGAAGCAGGATTAATGTGAAGACAAAATTTAATCAAAGAAATGAATCAGCTGTTTCTCCCGTTGTTGGCGTTTTACTTATGCTAGTAGTTACCATAATTATTGCTGCTGTAGTAAGTGGGTTCGCTGGGGGGTTGACAGCCGGACAAAGTAAACCTCCAGTAGCAACCATGGACGTACGGGTAATTGCTAAAGGCAATTATGGTGGAATGCCGCCCTGGGGAACCGGATATTATACACCTGCAATGGTGATTAAGCATCTCAGTGGTGATCCCATTGCAACAAAAAACACAAAAATTGTGACATTTTTTAAAAATAATTCTGATGGAAAGATATACAAAGGAGAATTGTATGGAGAAGTGCCAGTTGCAGGGAATGATAATTGGGATTCATACAAATCAAATCAATATTGTGCCCCTCTATTCCTGAATGACAAAACACGTTTTACTGATGGTACAATCTCTGATACAACGAATGGAAAATCAAATTGGTTTGGAAATGAATCAGCGATTTTCAGACCTGGGGACACTCTGACAAGTCCACACGGTTTTGTTGGCAATTATAATGATAATTCAACGCCAGATGAACCACATGTTAATGTAGGACTAAATAAATTAACGGGTTTGAATTGTTCTAATCCGGATACTGGTTTTTCTACTGGATCAGAAATTACTGTAAAGGTGATAGATGTCCCGAGTGGTAAAGCTATCTATGACAAGGTGGTGACCATAGAATGATCTCTAAACAAAAAACCATGGAGCCGGCAGTATCACCAGTCATTGGTGTTCTTTTGATGCTGGTAGTTACTCTCATTATTGCAGCAATTGTCAGCAGTTTTGCCAGTGGAATGACTGGAGAGCAGCAAAAAACTCCCCAAGCTTCATTGCAGGCGAGTTCAGACCTCAAAGAGTCTTCAATAATTTTCGAACACAACGGCGGAGATAGTTTTAATTTAGACTCGATATCTGTTGTATTTCAATCACAAGATACCAAAATTACTCTGATGAAGTCAGATGTTGGAAAAAATTGTGTTTCCTTTGAAAAAGTTGGTGACAACTCATCCCTGATGATCAATTCAGGAGACATTTTTTTTGTAAAAGGAACTCTCAGCTGGGATAAAGGAATCCAGTTTGGTAATTTTTCAATGTCGCCTTCCACAAAATGCGAATGGATGATTCTTGATACGGCAAGTAAATCCATTATCTCAAAAGGAAATTTTGTTCTATCTTGAGAATCCATTTTTTTTACTTTTTCGGTTTATTATGACCCGATTTATTTTAAATTGAAAAACATGAGACAAATACTAAACATCTCTGGTTATTCTGTTGATTTTAAACGCTATGATAACTCCTGGGATGAAGTCAGGAAATTTGTGCACGCTATGGATTGCTCAGGTGTTGAACTACTCATAGGTGGGGAATATGACACATCAATTCCACGGGATCTCATATCATCCGTACATTTACCTGGATGGCTCGGATGGATACGGCTCTGGCGGGAACCTGAATCTGTTCCTGCTGCATGTGATCCCTTCAAACAGGCATATTATTATGGGGCTGCAACCCCGGAGGCTCTCATCCGGACATTTTGTGAAAATTTAGAAAAAGCAGCAAACCTTGGTGCAGCATATGCTGTGTTTCATATTACCCATATAGAACTTGAAGATTTTTTTACGCGGAAACACCGGTATTCCTATAAGGAAGTTCTCTCCTCCGCAGCCTCTTTTTTAAATACTATCTGTATGAATTATTCCGATGGTGAACCCCCGGTCACCATCGGATTTGAAAACCTCTGGTGGCCTGGCCTGACGTTCTTATCACAGTCTGAAGTGGATTTTTTTACAGGACAACTCGAATTTAATAATTGGATCTTTGTTCTTGATACCGGACATATGATGAATGCAGGAGATATCCGGACTGAGAAAGATGGAATAGTCTATGTAATGTCAGCACTTGAAAGGCTATCAGAGAAAACAATACAGCGGATAAGATCCATTCATTTCCAATGCAGTACTTCCGGAACTTATCAAAAAGAATTCTTTTTCAGGGAACCACCATCAGGTTTTTCAAGTCTCTCATATGGTGATCAAATGTCTCTGCTTATGCCCATGATTGCAAACCTTGATCAGCATCAGCCATTTACCATCCCTGATTGTTGCCAGATTATTAGAAAAATAAAACCTGATTTCCTTGTACACGAATTTACCAGCAGATCAAAAGAAGAATTTGGTGTGAAAATCAGAACACAAAAAAACACGCTTAAAAATTATCGGTGATTCATTCACCCCGAATCTTCGGGGCTATCTCTTCCAACAAGTCCCATAATCGGGGTCCCGCCCGATCGGCAATATCACTGTCAACTACAATTATTTTGTCTGATACAATTGCCGATAATCGAGACAATCGGGGTTCGGTCATGAAATACTCCTTCATATCAACTGTATCACTCCCCATTCCACTGCCGGAATTGACCACGATAATATCCGGATTTTTACTGATAAACTCTTCGATGTTTGCTATTGCATGGCCATTTTTGTCTGAAAATGCATTCACTCCGCCTGCAATCTGGATAAGTTCATCCTGAAAGGTTCCTTTTCCACTCACGTATATGGGATCATACCAGATGACATGTGCAACAATCGGTTTTTTAGAGACTGTTTCTCCTTCTTTTCGAACAATTTCTTCACGCGCTTTTAGATTCGAGATGATTGATGATGCTTTCTCTGATGTACCGGTAATATAACCAATTTTTTCAATAGTGGTATAAATTTCGTCCAGACTTCGTGCATCTGCATAATATACCGGAATTTTAAGTTCCTTTATTCTATCAACAGCTTCCTGATTATTTCCACCTGATGCAATGACAAGGTCCGGATGTAATGCTACGACCTTCTCAATACTCACTGTTGAAAATCCCCCAATCCTGTCTTTTTCCAGTGCTGCTGCGGGGTAATTACAATAATCAGTGACCCCAACAATCCGGTCATCAAGCCCAAGTGCAAAGAGAACTTCAGTATTTGACGGAGCAAGGGAAATAATCCGGTGAGGCTCAGAAGATACCGTAACGAGTTGCTGCTGATCATCCTGAACTGTCCGCGGCCATGCGAGAGAACTCTCTTCCTGAATGGCTCCATAGAGAGGTGAACAGAGAAGAAAAATGATAAAAATACAAAAAATCGCTGACCTTAACCATTTGACACAATTTCTGGATCCCATATCGGATGTAAATTTTTTAAACCCCATAACATAATCACTTATCTTACATTAGATCAAAATTTATTTATTAAATTCACACTCTTCATATGAATACCATTCGAAATGTACTAATTCTCATCGGACTCTTATGTGCAGTAATTATTGCAATCCTACTATCCGTTCTCATAGGACCGGTCGATATATCTCTCGTTGAAATTCTGACCGGCGTAATCCAGGACAGCACTCATACGCAGATTCTTTTTGATATCCGACTGCCACGGGCAATTGCAGCGGCACTTGTCGGTGCCGGACTTGCCTGCGCCGGAGCAGCCATGCAGACATTATTCCGAAATGATCTTGCCGATCCGTATACGCTTGGAACATCTGCCGGTGGAGCGGTTGGGGTCTCACTTGCTATTATCACCGGTTCGGTATTGCTGGTCCCAGTTGCAGCATTTTGTGGCGCAATTGGTTCGGCATTTCTCGTGTACCTTCTGGCTGCACAAAAAAGAAGGCTCAGTACAGGAAATCTTCTCCTTACCGGAATTGCTGTTTCCATGTTTTTTTCTTCGGTGGTCTCAGTCTGCCTGGTATTCTCCGGAAAGAATATGCACCAGATCATGTTCTGGCTGATGGGAGGGCTGTGGAATGCATCATGGGCAGATATTCCCCTCCTTCTCATAACGCTCATTCCTGCCGGGATCCTTACACTTTTTTCCCGTGACCTGAACATCATGTCATGTGGGGAAGCTGAAACGCGGACACTTGGTATCGATCCGGAAAAAACAAAACTCCTTCTCCTTGCAGTATCATCCGGAATTACCGGCCTTGTAGTTTCAGTATCCGGATCAATCGGGTTTATCGGGCTTGTATCTCCCCATATTATGCGTATTATCACAGGTCCGGATCACCGGGTTCTGATTCCAGCGTCGCTGGGATGCGGAGCACTCCTTCTGATCTGTGCTGACACCATCTCCCGGACATGGCTTGGAGATCTGCCGGTTGGAATCGTTACCGCCTTTTTTGGGGCTCCTTTCTTTCTCATGCTCATCAGAAGGAGATCTGACTTATGACAGGACAAATCCTTAAAATATCAGATCTCTCTACCGGTTATGATGAGAAGGATATTCTTCAGGAGATCTCCCTTCTTGTTGAGGAGAAAAGTTTTGTCGGAATAATCGGACCGAACGGTTCAGGAAAAAGTACTTTTATGCAGGTTCTTGCCCGTTCTCTTCCGGTCAGGTCCGGAGGTATTCTGCTTCTGGGTGATTCCCTTCAAACCTGGTCATTTCGCGATTTTGGGATGAAAGTGGGCTATGTACCCCAGGAATCGGAAATAAAGTTCAAGTATCCGGTATAT
>NZ_DAONKG010000026.1:0-17752 GCF_035406105.1 Methanospirillum sp. | reverse complement strand
AAGACCTTCTTCAAGCCGGGATCTGCAAAATTTCCCGCCAATCGCAATTTCGTCAATCGCGGCATTCTGTTGTGCCGTGCAGGAACGAAGCATCTGAAATGTCGTAAGGTCTGCCTCGATACCACGATGGGCTGAAATAAACTCCCGCAGGAGAGGAACCTCTGGAGTATCGGGTTCAGACCCCAGTGAAAGCGTTTTTAACTCTCTTTTTTTCTTCATGAAAACCTGTGTTACCAGAAGATGCACCTGCGCAAGAGCCGGCAAGATGCGCAAGACCCTTCAGGATATGAGAGATAAGAGATCCCTGTCCTCAGTATATTTTATAGAATTATCTTCAAAAATGTACCTGATGAATAGCCGCCCGCTTCTTGTTACCTGTGGCCTTCCTTATACCAACGGGCCATGCCATCTCGGCCATCTCCGGACATATGTACCTGCGGATTTTTACGTGCGGTTCATGCGGCGAAAAGGGGAAGAGGTGGTATTTATCTGCGGCTCAGACAATCACGGAACACCAATCGTTGTCAGTGCAGAGAAGGAAGGGACGACACCACGGCAGATATCTGAGCGATATCACGCACATTTTTCTGATACCTTCAAAAAAATGCAGGTAAACTTCGATCACTTCGGAATGACCGATGATCCGACCACTCATGCACGGACAAAACATCTTGTGGGACGACTCATTGAGCGTGGGTATGTATACCCAAAGATCATTCAGCAGGCGTACTGTACAAAATGTGAAAAGTTCCTCCCGGACCGGTACCTTGAAGGAGTCTGCCCTCATTGTAAAAAGCCGGCCAGAGGAGATGAATGTGACCAGGGATGCGGAAAACATCTTGAGCCAGGAGAGATTCTTGAGCCGACCTGTAAGATTTGCGGGAGTCGTGCAGAGTACCGTGAACAGGAGCATTTCTTCTTCCGTCTCAGTGGCTTTCAGGACTGGCTCAGGGAATATCTGGAGAACCTCAAAGGGACTGACAATGCCATTAATTATGCCCTGGGTTGGGTGAATGAGGATCTTCATGACTGGTGCATCACCCGGACTCTTGAATGGGGAGTAAAATTCCCTGGTCATGAAGAACTCGTTGTCTATGTCTGGGTTGATGCCCCGATTGGGTATATCGGATTTACCGAGGAATGGGCAGAGAAGAACGGGAAAGACTGGAAAGAGTACTGGTGTGGTGAGACCACACGGGTGACTCATTTTATCGGGCAGGATATCACGTATCATCACTGCGTCTTCTGGCCTGCCATGCTCCATGGTGCAGGGTATGGAACGCCATATGCAGTGGTTGCTTCAGGGATGCTCAAGATTGATGATCACAAATTCTCTAAGTCACGGGGATATGTTGTCTGGACAAATGAGGACTATCTTGATCAGGGGCTTCCTGCGGATTATCTCCGGTACTATCTCCTCTCCTATACCAGCCATACCAAAGAGATGAACTTCTCCTGGCAGCTCTTCCAGGAACGCATCAATAATGAAGTAGTCAACAATCTTGGGAATTTTATCTATCGCACTTTGCACCTCTCTCACAAACAGTTCGGCGGCGTCCCGGAGGGTGAGGTGGAACAGGAGATATTTGACCGGATATATGAGGCCATCGGACTGGTAACAAACCTTGTTGAGGCGTATGACTTTAAAGGTGCTGTCGATGCAATCCTGACCCTCTCCGCCTGGGGCAATACATATATTCAGAGTAAAGAGCCCTGGAAACTTGCAAAGACTGATCCAGCAGCAATGGCGCAGGTCATGAGAAACTGCCTTCAGCTTGCAAAGGCCCTCACGCTCCTTATCGAGCCGGTCATGCCTGAGCGGGCAGCCCTCATCTGGAGTCAGCTCGGACAGGACAGCCTCATAGCCAATAATGAATTTATCGCAGGGCTTTCTCCCCTGACACCGGGCCCACTTCCAGCACCATCGATTGTGTTCTCAAAAATTGATGATAAAAAGACGGCTGAGCTGGAGAAACGACTCCGTGACCGGATAGATGCCCTTGATGCAGAGAAGAAACCAAAAACACCACAGATTACGATTGAGGAATTTGCCAAAGTTGAGATGAGGACTGGTAGGATCATCGCAGCTGAGCCGGTTCCAAAATCGAATAAACTGCTGAAACTGCAGGTACGCATTGGAGATGAAGTCAGGCAGATTGTGAGTGGTATTGCCCAGTTCCATACCCCGGATGATCTCGTCGGCAAGGATGTCGTCGTCTGTACAAATTTAAAACCTGCAAAAATATTTGGTATTGAAAGTAACGGGATGATCCTGGCCGCGGGAGATACGGCATCGCTCCTCAGACCGGAAACCCCGGTTCCATCCGGTACAAAGATCCGGTAATACTCCATTATTTATTTTTATTCGATGATAGTGCACGTGCTATTGCCTGTTTAACATCAGGATCGGTCTCATGTAAAAGAGCAGATTCCAGATGAGGGAGAGCATCAGCATTCCCTAACCGGCTTAATCCTTCTGCTGCAATTCTCCGGGTGTAGGAGTGATCATCAGAGAGCATCCTGATAAGAACCGGAACAATCCTCGGATCCTCCATCCGTGCGAGAGACTTTGCAGCCATGTACCGGACATGATCCTTTTCGTCAGTTGTGCACTGCATAAGCGGCTCAACTGCAGCGGTATCCCCGATTCCTCCAAGTGCTTCAACAGCCCGGTACCGAATAACCCAGTCCTTGTCGTGAAGTAATCCGAGTAATGCAGGGATAGCAGCTGTTCCTATGGTAATGAGGGTCGCAGAAGCACGGGCACGGACTTCCTTTTCAGGACTATGGAGATCCGCAAGTGCAGATTCCAGCGTAAGGGAACACATGAAAAAAAGATTGGTTGTGATCACAGAAAAGAGAAATGATTGGGTATTTCCCCCCATCCATGAAGGCTGCCCCTATTACCCAATCCTTCTCAATATTTAAGCCGGTGCCGGTGTTGGTGGCACTAGAGAGGTCGATGAGTATTCATGGGTTTGTGCAAGGTCAAACAGTCCACGAGCCACCGTTCTCTGACGATCAGTTATCTTTGTGGTCAGGTTTGCATCGTAATAGTTGCCATTGTAGGTCTCAAAGTCTGTATTCATATAGACCTCTGCAGCTCCGACCGCCAGGGTATTGTTCGCGTTGGTTCCAAGACCCTGAGCGTCAAATCCATACCGCAGGTTCACTGGTACCGTAGAACTCTCAGATATTGCCCGGCCACCCACTGTTGTTACTGCAGCAACCTCCTGCACATTCATCGCACTTCCGGCTTCCACCGTTCCTTTGAACGCTGCTCCGTTCCCTCCGCCTCCGCTTGCAAAGACACAACGCCCGACTTCATTGCCGTTTGTTGCTGCGCCAAGCGACGTGATGGTTGATCCCTCATCCCAGAGCATGGTTCCACTCTGACTCTGATCTGCCTGGTAATTCACCGTATGCCGGGCATACAGATTATCCCTGCCATCAGAGACATTGGAACCGTCCATATTGTACTCTTTGGTGTACCTGGTCGTCCCACTGGCTGCAAGAGTATTCTCACGGTAGGTAAAAATAGCCCGTGTCTCATCCGGTGTCAGTGTATTGTTCGCAAGGTCTCCCCCAGGAAGGTTTGTCTGCTGCCACTCCATGTCATGATCGACCAGCAGTGTACCAATACAGGTTGCATCAATGGTAGTAGTAATACCGGTCTTATCATATAATGCGGAAGTAGGTCTGACAGCGGATGCCCACCCGGTCGAAAGAACCAGGATTATCATAAGCACAATGCTTACTCGCCTCAGTTTACAGGCATTCATATCAATCAACCCCATCAAAATCTGACCACATATGTAGTCAAACTGGTCACGAAAATTTCGTCGGTGATACATATATACCTTGTCAATTTTTCGCGACGAAAATTGAACAATTTGCCTGATATCCAGAAAAATAAATATAAAAAAAATGATTTAATCGAGTGATGAAAATTGGGGGGAGAATTAGGCAAGGTAATCCGCGGGCTTAGGCAGCTCTTCCTTGAGTCCCTTGCGCTTTCTGATCTGCATCACAATTTCCTTTGCAGATCCAGCCGGAACAACTTCAAAACCTGCAAACTCACTGTTCCACATGGCACGACCTTCAGTTGCGGAGCGGACATCCCCCGCAAACCCGAAGAGCTCTGCAACCGGTGCCTTTCCAATGACCGTGATGGTATCTCCTTCACTGGTCATATCAAAGACCTGGCCACGCCGGCTCTGAATCTGTGAGGTTGCACTTCCCATGTGATCCTGGGGCACGGTGATGTGGAGCTTCTGCATCGGTTCAAGCAGAGAATCTCCTGCAAGAAGCATTCCACCCTTGATAGCACTCCTGACAGCCGGGATAACCTGGGCTGGACCACGGTGGATTGCATCCTCATGAAGCTTGACATCAACCAGCTTGATGAGCATGTTCTGGACCGGCTCATCTGCAAGCGGACCGCCGTCGAGTGCTTCATGAATACCTTCGATGATAAGTTCCATCGTTTCGTTCAGGTACTGAATACCCTTGGTCATGTCAAGGAAAAGATTGGTTCCATAGATGTCCTTGACATTCTTGGCTTCTTCCTTGTCAAAGCCTGCCTTGATCATCACATCACGGCGTTCAAGGGCATCCTGGTTCATGGAGATCTCATGATTCTTGATCATCTCGACAACATGCTCCGGGAGTGGGTGAAGGGTAAAGTAGAACCGGTTGTGACGGTTTGGAGATTTTCCTTCGACCGGCTCGGTGAGTTCCTGGGTGATGGTCTCACGGTACACCACGATCGGTTCAGAGGTGATAATCTCAACACCCTTGTCACGCTTGATACGTCCGGTGATGATCTCAAGGTGCAGCTCTCCCATACCGGAGATCAGGTGTTCACCAGTCTCTTCGTTGATATTGACACGAAGTGTTGGATCTTCCTTCGCCACCTGACGGAGCACATCGACCAGCTTGGGCAGATCCTTCATATTCTTCGCTTCGACCGCGACGGTAACGACCGGTTCGGAGTAATGTTCAAGAGATTCAAATGGAGTCATCTCCATTAGGCTTGAAACAGTAGAACCGACAATAGCATCCTTCAGACCCGTTACTGCGGCAATGTTTCCGGCATAGAGTTCCGGAACCTCAACACGGGTCGGACCCATAAAGATACCAACCTGCTGGAGGCGGTTAACCTTCTTGGCAGTTCCCATAACATACATTTCATTGCCACGGCTGAGCTTTCCTGAGAACAGACGGCCGGTAGCAACTTCTCCTGCATGTGGATCAAAGGAGATATCCGTCACCATCAGACAACTGGGTGCATTCGGATCACAGGATATCATACCCTTTCCTTCCGGACTGTTGATATCACCATGCCAGATCACCCCAATACGGCGTGGTTGTGCTTCCTTCGGGTTTGGCAGGTGTGATACCACCATATCAAGGACTACTTCACAGAGCGGGCTCTTCTTTGCAAGTGCCTTCATTTCACCGCTCTTACAGTACTGATACACGTCTTTAAAGGAGATGCCGGACTTTTTCATATATGGAACAGAAATCGCCCAGTTATACAATGCTGACCCAAATGCCACCGTTCCTGCGGCGGCATCAAGTTTCCAGCCATTATTGTACATCTCCTCGTTCATGCCCCTGATCAGCTTGTTGACCTTGTCAATGACCTTGCCAAGGCGGATCTGCATCTCCATCTCGTCGACCTGCAGTTCGTTGATCAGCCGGTCTACCTTGTTGATAAACAATACCGGCTTGACACGCTCTTTGAGCGCCTGGCGCAGAACCGTCTCGGTCTGTGGCATGGTGCCTTCAACTGCATCGACAAGGACAACTGCCCCGTCGACTGCACGCATGGCACGGGTAACGTCACCACCAAAATCAACGTGACCAGGGGTGTCGATCATATTGATGAGGTATTCTTTCCCCTCATACTCGTGGACCATTGAGACGTTTGATGCATCAATAGTGATACCACGTGCCTGTTCTTCCTCATCTGAGTCCATCCAGCAGGCTTTTCCTGCCAGATCTTCACTGATGATACCCGCACCTGCCAGGAGGTTGTCAGAAAGGGTGGTCTTACCGTGATCGATATGTGCAACGATACCGATATTTCTGATACACTCCGGCTGGTTCATGAGCTGCATGACGCGCTCTACCGTTTTCTTCCCTCGGCTCATATTTCACCTGCAATTTTTTAAAAAACAGAAATGGGATAGTTATTTACCGTGCAGACTTTGCAACACGTTCCCGTTCTTCACGCTTTGCGACAGAGTAACACTTTACATCCCCATTGGCAGCTGCGATGAGTTCCTCTGCGAGGGCATTTGCAACGGGTTTTTTCTTTTTATGGGAGGCTGCATAGACACCGGCAGCAATTAAACCGACTGCCGTATTGACCCGGCGCATGGGGGCGGTATCGACAGACTTTGGCACATTGATACCACCATATTTGAGACGGACCGTCTCTTCCCTGGGTCCGGCATTTGCGACTGCATCACACAGCACCTCGATCGGGTTTTTCTTGGTCTTCTGGTGGACAATCTCAAATGCATCCCGGACAATACGGATGGCCAGCTGCTTCTTTCCGGTGTTTGCTTCAGTACGCATCAGCTGATTGATCAGCCGCTCGACGATGAGCATATTTGCCTTATGAAATTCCTGACGGGTAAGTCGTCCGCAGGAATGGGGCACAATCATCGAGTTCAGGTTGACGTACCGCGCGATACCCGGGTCACGGATGGTGACCTCACTTGTGTCCCAGCGGTTAAAGAGGAGACGTGCCGGGGCAGATGCTTCTTCACTCATCACGATCACCTGCGTGGCTTCTCCTTCCTGCCTATCACCAGTTCATGAAGACAGACGTTATTCACCTTTGTGACAACATACCGGACACCAGGAATGTCACCCATTGAACGTCCGAGACGACCGCCAATACCTTCGATTTCCACTTCGTCGTGTTCATCAATGAAGTTGATGGCACCATCACCAACTGCAAACGCAGAAACCTGACGCCCGTTCTTGATCAACTGAACACGGACACATTTCCGGATTGCAGAGTTTGGCTGCTTTGCCTCAACACCGATCTTTTCAAGGACGATACCTCTTCCCTGGGGCGCGCCCTCAAGGGGATCGGACTTCAGTTTCAGACCACCTGCTTTTCTTGCAAAATGCGGGTCACTCCAGCGAAATCTCGCTGAGTCACGCTTTAATTTACGTGCTGCAAATTTACCCTGTCCCATTACATCACTCTGATAATCTTCGATAATTCCGCCATACAGCGGCGAATGAGAATCCAAATGCTCGACGATTCCAGTATAAAATGTCGGCTTTGAAACCTGTCTGTATACGTTGACACTTATGCAATATAATAGTTGTATTCACGCCTAACCTGATCTCATGCAGATCAGACTTTACAAAGAGGTCTCATTTGATGCCAGTCACCGGCTGCTTCACTACCGGGGGAAGTGTCACAATCTTCACGGCCACCGGTGGAGGGTGGAAGTGTGGCTCTCAGGTTTCACTGATGAGGAGACAAATATTCTGGTTGATTATAATGAGATCCGCGAGATCGTGGATCATTATGATCATGAGATCATCCTTAATGAGGCAGATCCGATGGTCTCCCGTATCCAGGAGTTTCATGACGTCATCACCACCCCCGGCGATCCGACCAGCGAACTTCTGGCACGACTTATCAGGGATGCAATAGAACTGCGATACAAAGACACCGGTAGAGACATCACCGTTGATATGATCAGAGTATGGGAATCCCCGACCGGCTGTGCAGAGTTAAGGCATGAAGATCGCTGAACTATTCACGTCACTCCAGGGTGAAGGACTCACCTCAGGATACCCGACAATCTTTGTCCGTCTGGCCGGATGTAATCTCTCGTGTTCCTACTGTGATACTCCGGCGGGAAGACAGGAAGGGGAGGAAATGAGTGTTGATGATGTCATACAACGGGTCCTTGCAGAAAAACCATCCTGTGTCTGTATTACTGGAGGTGAACCGCTTTTGCAGAAGAAGGATGTTGCAGAGATATCCAGCCGGCTCATCAATGCTGGAAAGAGAGTAATCATCGAAACAAATGGAACGATCCCTTTTGACGGACTGCCTGAAGAAGTCTCGATCTGCATGGATGTAAAGTGCCCGTCATCAGGAGAAACAAGTGATATCACCCTGCTCTCATCTCTTAAACCCATTGATTCGGTAAAATTTGTGGTAGGAACAGATGAGGATCTCAATTACACCAAAGAAATCATAACGACCCATCCTACGAGGGCGGAGATATTCATATCACCGGTATATGGGACTGATTATCAACACATTGCAACATATATTCTCTCTCACAACCTTCCGGCACGAATGCAGCTTCAGTTACACAAATTCATAGGATTGCCCTGATATGAAAGCAGTATGTCTCCTGTCAGGCGGAATGGACTCATCCACACTCGCCTACCTTGCAAAGCATGACGGTTATGATATCCTTGCCCTCCACTTTACCTATGGGCAGCGAACCGAAGAAAAGGAGCGGGAATGCGCAAAACGGATTGCCCGTCACCTCAATGCCTTGGAGTTTCTTGAAGTGGACCTTGCGTATCTGAAAGCGGTTGGCGCATCAAGTCTGACTGATCCGGCTATGCGGATAAAGCCACACACAGAGGCAGGAGAAGGAATCCCGGATACCTATGTTCCGTTCCGGAATGCGAACCTTCTTTCGGTTGCCACAAGTTTTGCAGAGGCACGACGGGCTGATGCTATTTACATAGGAGTCCAGGCATCAGACTACTCAGGATATCCTGACTGCAGACCTGAATTCATCGACGCGTTCCAGAAGGTCATCACGCTTGGAACACGGCCGGATAGCGGGATAACCCTGAAGACGCCATTTGTGCGGCTTAATAAGGCGGAGATTCTGAAGATTGGAATGGAACTGAGGGTTCCGTATGAGGATACCTGGTCCTGTTATGCAGAGAACGAGGTTGCATGCGGGATCTGTGGATCATGCCATTTCAGACTGGAAGCATTCAGATCAATCGGGATGCAGGATCCCATTCCCTACCGGTAATCATGGAGATCTATCGGGGCCGCAGGCTTTGGGTTGAAAAGCGGGGATGTATCCTGCCGGACGGGCGTGAGAAAGAGGCGGTCGTCGTCCACCCGGGAGATGCTGTCGTAATCCTCCCGAGGGACGGAGAGAATTTTCTCCTTATCAGGCAATGGAGAGCCCCAATCGGCACATATATCTATGAAGCACCTGCCGGGACCATGGAAGTGGGTGAGGATCCAATGCAGACAGCAAAGCGGGAACTTATCGAGGAGACGGGTATGGCCGCAGGGTCAGTGAAGGCCTTAGGATACATCTATACTACGCCTGGATTTACCGATGAACGACTCTGGCTCTTTGAGGCGACAGGTCTTGTCCCATCAAGCGAGCATGCACCTGATGATGATGAGATCATAGAACCAGTCCGGTTTACTGCATCACAGATCAGGAAGATGATTCGGACCGGAGAGATTGTGGATGCAAAGACAATCTGTATCTTTTACCGGTGGATGGATGAGTCAGCGCATGATTAATCCATTCGTTCTTCTGCTCATGCTTGGAATCTGTATGATAAGTGCAGGCTGTGTCAATACTGAAAGTGAGCATACGTCCGCCGCTTTCTGGAACCTGTCACCTGATGGCAGTATCGGATTTTCTATCCCGCAGAGTACGACATGGGAACAGATTTTGGAAAAGGAAGAGAATCTGACCACAACCGACCTGACATTCAAGGGATTTGCCGGGGATGTTCATGCAATACTGGTCAGTCCGCATGATCCGGTTGCATTCCTTGTCTGGGCCCCTGGTGCAAATAACCCTGCTGCAGGGTATGCGGAATACATGAAATATTATCCCCCGCACGGAGTCGGAGTTCTTGTCATGGATGTCAGAGGAAACGGGGGTCTGACTCCCGGTTATCCGATGAATATTGAGAAAGACGCTGAACTCTTTGTGCAGGGATCATGGCCGCAGTACTATCTGAACGGCGTGGATATGATAACGGCAAGAAGATATCTGCAGGATAAGTATCCGGGCATTCCGATCTATGCAGCCGGTGATTCGAACGGTGGTCGGTATGCAGCATTCGCCGCCGGAGTAGATCCGGGGTTTGCCGGATATATCGGTATCTCGACCTCAGGATTTCATCGGATGGGAGAGAACTACCAGTCTCCCCTGCGGGAATTTCTCCTTAGTATCGATCCTGACATACAGGTTGGAAAGATACCCCCCCGGCCGATCATGCTGTTTCATGCCCCAAATGATACAATAATCCCCTTTTCTGAAGGGCAAAAGCTCGCACAATCAGCAGGGCAGGGAGCGGTATTCATCCCATTCAATGGGACACACGGAGTAAACCGGGAGGTCGATGATATCATCATCACCCGGCTAACTTCAGGTCTGAATTGACCACACAGAACGGTGAACCTTAAGTCAGGCTCAGATCAATATATACCAGCTTACTGTAGGATTGTCTCATGAGCGAAGCGGTTGAACTGGACGAAGCAAGACGGAAATATGAATTTAAAAAGATGCTTGAGCGTCTGGAGGCAAAGGAAGGGAGTGGAACGGAACTTATCTCTCTCTATATTCCTCCTGACAAACAGATCTTTGATGTAACCGCCCAGCTCAGGGATGAGTTTGGCCAGTGTTCAAATATTAAGTCAAAGCAGACCAGGACCAATGTCCAGAGTGCAATTTCCAGCATTCTCTCCAGGCTTAAATATTATTCAAAGCCCCCGGAGAATGGGATTGCAATCTTTTGTGGTACAGTAAACAAACACGGGGACCGGCAGGATCTTGAGTGTGATATTGTAAATCCGCCAGAGCCACTCAATCTCTATCTGTACCGGTGCAGCTCCCGGTTTGAACTGGAGCCGCTCCGTGAGATGCTTGAAGAGAAGTATGTCTATGGCCTGCTCGTAATAGACCGTCGTGAGGCATACTGGGGATTTCTCAGGGGGAACAGGATTGACCCGGTCGGGGGCACTACCTCGACCGTTCCTGGCAAACAGCGCAAAGGTGGACAGTCAAGTATACGGTTCGAGCGTCTCCGTCTCATCGCCATTAACGAGTTCTATAAGAAAGTCGGTGAACGTGCCAGTGAGATATTCCTGAATGAAAAGGATTTTTTCAACCGGTTTAAAGGGCTCCTGATCGGCGGGCCGTCCCCGACCAAGGAGGAGTTCGAAGAGGGGAACTTCCTCCACCATGAGGTTCAGAAGCGTATTATCGGCCTTTTTGATGTTGCGTATACAAATGAGAGCGGTCTTTCTGAACTGGTCGAAGCAGCAGAGGAGGCTTTGAAAGGTCAGGAAGTCATCGAAGAGAAACATCTCATGGACCGGTTTTTTAAGGAACTTGTCAAGGATAACGGACTTGCTGCATATGGTGAACCGTCAATCCGGGCAAATCTTGAGATCGGCGCGGTAGATACCCTGCTCCTCTCAGATAAATTGAGAAAAAACCGCCTGTCCATCAGATGTGATGCCTGTGGATATGCTGAAGAGAAGACGGTCCTTATCAAACCTGGAGAAAACCCGGAGGACATAGATCTTGGGAATTGTCCAAAATGTACCTCACCCCTCGTGCTTGCCGACTCAGCAGATATCGTAGATGAACTTACGTATCTTGCCGATCAGTCAAACAGCAAGGTTGCGATTATATCTGACGACTTTGAAGAAGGATCGCAGTTATTTACGGCATTTGGCGGAATCGCCGCTATTCTCAGATACAGGACCGGATACTGATGTACCTTACCACATGTGATGCAATTGCTGCAATTCTCAGGCAGCATACAGGAAAAGAAGATGTGATGCTCACAGACGGCGGAGACCATGCCGATGTCGCATCAACCATTGCGTTCTCTCTTGCAAAAGAACAGAAAAAATCTCCCGCAGTTATCGCACAGGAGATTGCCGGGGCAATCAGTGGCCGCATTATGGCAGAAACCGGGGCGGAAACCCGTGCTGTCGGGCCATATATCAACTTCATCTTCGGTGCTGATTACTGCGCAGAGGTCCTCAGGCAGGCGGTCTGCGACGGATATGGAAAGGGGACAGAAAAACATGAACGGGTGGTGCTGGAACATACATCCGCAAATCCAAATGGTCCGCTCCATGTGGGGCATATCAGAAATACCATCATCGGCGATACCCTGTCACGATGCTTTCGAAAAGCCGGGTATCCCCTTGAAGTCCAGTACTATGTCAATGACATGGGCAGGCAGATTGCCATTGTTGCATGGGGAATTGCAACTCAGGGGGCTGATATCCATGCAGAAGGAAAAGGCGACCACCTGATTGCCGAGGTATACATCGAGGCAAATCGCCATCTTGAGAGGGATCCGGCCCTGAACGCGGAGATAGACCGGCTCATGCAGCTGGTGGAGTCAGGTGATCCTGCAACTATCAGCCAGTTTAAAATTCCGGTAAAACGGTGTCTTGACGGGTTTAAGGAGACACTTGCCGCTATGCATGTGAAACATGACCGGTTTGTCCATGAGAGTGATTTTATCCGGAATGGCGATACTGCAAAGGTTCTCTCACGAATATCCCACCTCCCTGAGGCACGGATTGATGATACACTCTCCCTTGACCTCTCGGCATATGGGTTTGAGAAGAAGTACATCCTCAGACGATCTGATGGAACCAGTGTCTACGCCGCGCGTGACATTGCCTTTCACATCTGGAAGGGCCATAACTTTGACCGGGTAATCGATGTTCTGGGTGCTGATCACAAACTTATCGGAACCCAGCTTCAGGCAACGCTTGAGATCCTGGGCGAGCGTGTCCCTGAGATCGTATTCTTTGAGTTTGTCTCTCTTCCTGAAGGGTCCATGAGTACGAGGAAAGGAAAATTCATCTCTGCTGATGAGCTGATCGCAGAGACGGAACGACGGGCAATGGAAGAGGTGACCGCACGACGGGCTGAACTCCCCGAAGAGGAACGCAAACAAATTGCCCACTCAGTTGCAATTTCTGCAATCAGGTACGATATCATCAGGACTATTCCTGAAAAGAGCACCGTTTTTGACTGGAAAGAGGCACTTGACTTTGAAAAGCAGAGTGGGCCCTATATCCAGTACGCCCATGCCCGTGCATGCAGTATTCTTGAGAAGGCCGGGTCATTTACGCCGTGCTTTGAGGTGGAGGGTGACGGAGAGGTGGCCCTTGCAAAGCAGATCGCATTATTTCCAAAAGTCATACATGATGTTGTTACCGAACTAAAACCGCATCTTCTCGCCATATATGCCCGTGAACTTGCCGATATCTTCAACTCGTTCTATCATGCGGAACCGGTGCTCAGGGCTGAAGGAAAAATACGGGACCGGCGTCTCACCCTCGTTGATGCGACACGAAACACGCTCAAAGAAGCACTGGAAACCTTGGGGATTGATGCACTCCGGGCAATGTGATCCGTCAAAGCTTGCCCTTCGCGGGATGGGATACCAGTTTTTCCATCCTGAATCATCAGCAGCGCTCAAACCCTGTCTCTGGTGCAAGCGATCTCTGTCCGGTGGCGACCAGTGTTACAAAAACCAGTTTTACGGCATAACCAGTCACCGGTGTGTGCAGCTTACTCCGACCCTCCGGTGTAACCATACCTGTCTCTTCTGCTGGCGCTCATTTGAGCATGAATACACCGGTGAGAAGGATCTCCCTCCTCAGGAGATCGTAACCCGGATTCCATTCCTCCAGAAAAAAGCCCTGGCTGGATACAAGGTCTCACCCAGGGTAACGCCCGAAAAATGGGAGGAGGCACTCCATCCTGATCAGTATGCAATCTCACTGGCAGGTGAACCAACCCTGTATCCACATCTTCCAGAATTGATTGATCTGCTTAATCAGACTGGAGGTACAACATTTCTCGTATCAAACGGCACGAATCCGGATGTATTGAGGCATTGTCACCCGTACCAGAAGTATATCTCCCTGACCGCTCCTGATCGGGAGATATATCTCCGGATTGCAAGGCCTCGTGAGGATTACTGGGATAAGATCATGGAGAGTATATCAGATCTCGGGCATGAGACTGAACAGGGCCATCGGACTGCTATCAGAATCACCCTTGTCAGGGGTATCAATGACCAGGATCCGGAAGGGTATGCACGAATTATCCAGGAGAGCGGGGCACAGTTTGTCGAGGTGAAGGCCTATATGCATGTCGGGTACAGCCAGCGGAGGCTTACGATCAGACATATGCCCCTTCATGATGAGATTGAAGCGTTTACCAGAAGGATGATACCTCATCTTTCATACAAAATTCGGGGTGAAAACACGCTTTCACGGGTTATCTGTTTGGAGCGAGATTCATGATATTTGACACTGAAGAATTTAAAAAACGAGGAAGAGAGGATTTTGAATCAGCATGGCATGCAGGACCGTCTGTTCTGACTCCTCCCACAACGGATCTGATCTATCCCCGCCTCACCTATCCGCGGGCACAGCCTCACCCGGTTTTTGAAACGATCCATCGGCTCCGGCAGGCATATCTTGCCATCGGGTTTCATGAAGCCGAGAATCCGATCATTGTCGATGAGCAGGAGGTGTACCGGCAGTTCGGGCCTGAGGCTATGGCAGTCCTTGACCGGGTTTTTTACCTTGGCGGGCTTCCGCGTCCGAATGTCGGGATCGGGAAAGAGCAGATCCAGAAGATACATACAATTCTTGGGCGGGATCTTTCTGAAGAGGAAGAAGAGTCGCTGAGAAAAACACTTCATGCCTATAAGAAATCAGAGATTGACGGCGATGAACTGGTTCATGAGCTCTCAGGGGTGCTCCACACTGATGACGCCAGGGTTGTTGAGATACTGGATCAGGTGTTTCCGGAATTTCGTGCATTAAAACCGGAATCATCAAGACAGACACTGCGGTCCCATATGACAAGCGGATGGTTTCAGACACTTGGTGCGATCTGGGAAAAAGTCCCCCATCCAATCAGGCTCTTTTCCATTGACCGGTGTTTCAGACGTGAGCAGGCTGAGGACTCACACCGTCTGATGAGTTATCATTCCGCCTCGTGTGTTGTTGCCGGTGAACTGGTGACAATTGAGGATGGAAAGGCGGTTGCACGTGCTCTTCTTTCGGCATTCGGCTATACAGACTTTGAATTCAGACCCGATGACAAGCGTTCCAAATATTATATGCCTGATACCCAGACCGAGGTCTATGCCGCACACCCGGATCACGGATGGGTTGAAGTGGCAACCTTTGGCATATACTCACCGGTCGCCCTTGCAGAGTATGGGGTTGGCATTCCGGTCATGAACCTTGGCCTTGGGGTTGAGCGGTTGGCAATGATCATGAACAAGGCAAAAGATGTTCGCGAGCTCTGTTTCCCTCAATTTTTCCCTATCCGGTACACCGATACTGAGCTTGCGGCCGGAGTTTCATTATTGGCAGAACCTGCCACGCTGCAGGGAAAGAATCTGGTCAGATCACTGATTGATACGGCGATCGCAAACAGTACTGCAACTGGTCCCTGTTCATTTGTCGCATATGAGGGAGAAGTGGCAGGCAAACAGGTCAGAGTATATGTAGAAGAGCCGGAAGAGAATGCAAAACTCCTTGGTCCTGCCTGCATGAATGAGATATTTGTATATAAGGGCGCCGTTCTTGGTATTCCTGATACAGAGAAGTTTGCAGAGGTTCGAAAAAGCGGAGTGCCGACAGGTATTTCATATCTCTTTGCTGCCGCTTCGAAGGCCGCAGCGGAGATAGAACAGGCGGCACATTTTGGTATCCCGACAACAGTTCAGATAAAAATGGCACGACTTCCGGGAGATATCAACCTGAAGATTGAACCGTGGGTCATGCGATACATCACTGATAACAATATCAAGACAGATGTCAGAGGGCCGGTATTTCTTACCATCAGATCTGAGATACTTCCTCCCGAAGAGGCATAAATAATCCTGCTATTCATATATTTTTAAAAATACCCTGATAATTATACAGTCTCATGGATATTTTTACTTTCATTTTTATTATCCGGATGAGACTAGGATCGGGGAGTTCTTCCACAATACTTATCTCTCCTGTGCACAATATTCAAACACTCAGGACACTTAGGTACTCCTGATCGAAACATCGGGAAAATATGCTTCTTTAGGGGATGAAATGATGGATGGGATTCGAATAATCAGGCCGGCGGTAATGCTGGCCGTTCTGCTCTGTCTGTTAATCATAACAGCAGGGGCAGTACCGCCGTTGCCAGCCGAATTTTATGGGAAAGTCACTGTTGATGGATCACCTGCCTCAATCGGGACTGCGCTGGTTGCTAAGATCAATGATCAAGTCAGAGGAAAACTTGCACTTACCACTGCCGGGCAGTATGGTGGGACCGGCATTTTTGACGATAAGCTTGTTGTTGCAGCAACAGAGGATGACGTAAAATCCGGGTCGGCGACCATCTCCTTTTTCATAGGAGATAAGAAAGCAGACCAGACTGTTCCGTTTGAACCTGGTGTTGCAAAACAACTTGACCTTACAGTAGGAAATTTCGGGGCTGACTTTACTGCAACGCCAACATCAGGACCGGCACCTCTGACTGTGCAGTTTACCGATACGTCCACAACAGAATGGTCTACATGGACCTGGGATTTTGGCGACGGAGGAACATCAGTTATTAAAAACCCAAGTCATGTGTATGAGACAGCTGGAACCTATACTGTAAAGATGACCGTAGGTTCCATGAGCGGATCGACAACCGTCACCAAGGACAATTACATCACCGTCACCCAGGCTGGAGGTATTGTGGCAAACTTCACCGCAACGCCAACATCCGGGACCGCTCCACTCACCGTCCAGTTCACCGATACCTCTACCGGAAACCCGACCATGTGGGCATGGGACTTTGGAGACGGTACAACTGAAGGAATGCTTGCAAACCCCTCACACACATACCAGAATCCGGGAACATACACCGTAAAACTGACCGCCAGCTCGGCAACCGGGGGATCCAGTACCAAGATAAAAGAAGGGTACATCACCGTACGTCCATCAGGATCAGGGCCGAAAGCCGCATTCACAGTTGACAAGCGGACCGGTCCAAAACCTCTGACCGTCCAATTCACTGACCAGTCCACCGGCGGGCCGACTATGTGGGCATGGGACTTCGGTGACGGCGGAACGTCCATGATCGCATCTCCCTCATACACATATAAGGAGGCCGGAGTATACACCGTCAGTCTGACAGCATCCAATACGGCCGGTTCTGACACAAAGACTGAAAAGGACTACATATCAGTGACCGGAGATATTCCCCCGCCGGTGGCAATGTTTGAAGGCACACCACTCTCAGGATCTGCTCCACTCACCGTCCAGTTCACCGACCTTTCAATCGGACCACCAACCTCCTATGCGTGGGACTTTGGAGACGGCGGAAATTCAACCGAGGCAAATCCAAGCCATGTGTATACCACTGCGGGCACGTATACCGTAAAACTCACGGTCAGAAACAGTGGCGGATCTCATACCATGACCCGTGAGAATTACATTACCGTTGGGGGATCAGGCATTATTGCAGACTTCTCCGCAAGCCCGACCTCCGGGACAGCTCCTCTCACCGTCCAGTTCACCGATCTCTCAACCGGAAACCCGACCATGTGGGCATGGGACTTTGGTGACGGCGGAACAGCCATGGTTGCATCACCATCATACACATACCAGAATCCAGGAACCTACACCGTGAAACTGACCGCGTCATCACAGACCGGGGGAACC
>NZ_DAONKG010000025.1:0-18263 GCF_035406105.1 Methanospirillum sp. | reverse complement strand
ACATCCAATGAAGAAAACCCGGTTCATACCTACGTCATACCTGGTGTATATAATGTTAGTCTGACAGTTCAGGATTCCTTTGGGCAAACCAGAACTGTAACAAAAAATGAATTTATTAACGTAACTCAGCCGATACCTCCACCAGTTGCGAAATTTATCAGTAATAGTACTCATGGATATGTCCCCTGCACGATCCGGTTTACAGATCAGTCTCAGGGAGAGATTACTCAATGGAACTGGTCGTTTGGTGACGGGAATGAAGCACACTCACAGGATATTATTCACATATACAACACAACCGGATCATTTTATGTCTCCCTGAAAGTGTCAGGTCCGGGTGGTGAGGATACGAATGTTGCGCCACAACCGGTTATTGTTGAGGAGATAATTCCAACTCCTGCTCCGGTTATTGTGAATGAATCTCCTGTTCCAACCGGTCAGCCTCAGCTGGAAGAGATTATAGAGAATAGAAATATTTCTCCACCAACTACCATCAATAATACAGCACCCACTTTGGTCACTCCAGAGATTACTCAGAAAAAACCTGTCCTTACAGAATCAGTTGCTAATATAAGTCTTCAGGGAACAGAACCAGATTATGAGGGCCCTGTAAAAGAACCATCACCTGTGAGGAGTGATACCATCTCACGTATTTCTCCCGAACTGGCACACCAAGAGATGGCAGATACACAAATACACGCAAAACCACGTACAATACCGGAAATTTTCGTCACCAATAAGTCCGGCCCGGCACCCTTGATGGTTCAGTTCAGTTCAACATGGTCAGAAGAGAACGGTACATATCTTTGGAATTTTGGTGATGGAACCACATCAAATGAATCAAAGGTGATTCATACGTTTGAGAAACCAGGGAACTACACCATCCATCTCACCCGTGTGTATGATGGGAATACCCAGGAGATTATCAACAACAATCTGATATGTGTAACAGAACCGGAATCCATCCCATTTGCATCATTCACTGCTGATCCGGTAACCGGACCGGTCCCACTTCATGTCATATTCCAAAGTGAATCAAACGGTACAATCTCTGAATGGAGCTGGGACTTTGGGGACTCGTCAACAGGGATCGGTGAGACGGTTACCCATACGTACACTAAGCCAGGAACCTATTCAGTCAGTCTGATGGTCCGCGGGCCTGATGGAACCTCTGTTGAGAGGAGAGAGGACCTCATTACCGTGGGAACATCACTCACCCCGCCGCAGGCACGATTCAGAACCGATAAAAGAACTGGTTATGCTCCTTTAACTGTTCAGTTTACTGATCAGTCCCTTGGGAAAGTTACAGACTGGACCTGGGACTTTGGAGACGGATCATCTGCAACTGAAAAGAACCCGGTTCATGTGTTTAATGAAACAGGGGTATTTTCTGTTTCACTGACCGTATCAGGCCCGAACGGAATTAATCAGGTCAGCAGAAAGGGATATATCGTAGTAACAAAACCACCAGAACCTCTGATTGCTGGATTTACATTAAAGCCCTCTGAAGGAATTGCTCCCTTATCAGTTCAATGTACAGATACGTCCTCCGGGACTGTAAACAGATATCTGTGGGATTTCGGTGACGGAGCTGTTTCAGAGTCCAGACATCCGTCTCACCGGTACACATCACCCGGTTCTTATATTATCAAATTGACGGTATATGGGCCCGCAGGAGTAAGTTCTGCTGATCAGATGGTAACAGTCGGTCCGGTTCTTACAAAGCCCTCCCGAATCAATACCTATCCATATTATTATAAATTTTCATCAAAAGAACTGAATCCGTCTGCCAATTTTGATTCTGAGATCTCAAATATAACAAAACCTTTTGCTGATTTTGTCATCAGCAAAAAGAGCGGCAGGGCACCTCTTTCCGTCATCTGTGAAGACCGGTCCACAGGAACAATAGAGTCATGGTCATGGGACTTTGGAGATGGCACTCATTCCATTGAGCAGAATCCGACTCATATCTATACAAAACCGGGAACATACACTATATCCCTGACAGTAAAAAGTTCGTATGGGGTATCAAACAAAAAATTACGTGATGCTATCAACGTTTTCTGATCAAATCCATTTTTTCCATTTGAAGATTCCGACCATGCATGTCATTACCAGGATCATAATCCCAAAGATAATAAGGGGTCCTGCAGGATGGTCAATACCGGGCAGATATGCAAAATTCATACCATAGACTCCGGTTATAAATGTCAACGGGATAAATATCACCGCAATGACCGTTAAAACGCGAACTATTTCATTTGTCCTGTTTGAGACTGAAGAGAGGTAGATCTCCATAATTCCTTCAGCCATTTCACGATGGATATCGAGATCTTCAGAAATTTTTATCACATGATCATGAACATCTCTTAAAAAAACCCTGATTGAATCGGTTAAAATATCAGAATCCGATCGCTCAAGGTGCATTATGACATCACGAAGAGACCATACCTGCCGTTTAAAATTAATAAGCATATGCCTAAATGACTGGATCTCCTGAATTATTTCCGGTGACGGATCATGGACGACCTCTTCTTCCAGTCTTTCTGCAATATCTTCAATCCTTTCAAGCCCATAAAAATAGGTATCAACGACCGAGTCGATAAGAGAATACATCAGATAATCGATTCCATGAGTTCTGAATTTTCCATTTGGGTGCAGTATTCTTGTTTTAATATTTTCAAACGGATGAGGTGTTTCTGATATTGATATGAGAAAACCTTTTTTTGTAATAATATTTATCTTCCGTGAATGCCATTCCTTCCCGGAAGTAAGGATAATATCAAGGGTTACAAAGAGGGTGTCGCCAAAATCTTCAAATTTTGCCCGTCCCTTGGTATTGAACACGTCTTCTGTTATTAATGAATGAAGTTCTGCATCAGAGAATATCTGATTGATTTTTTCACTATCCCGAAGTCCGGATATATGAATCCAGCAGATGCCGGGTTTTGATCGGATCGGTATGATATCAGCCGGGCTGATCTCCGGATAAACCTGTGTGTTTTCAGGTGTGTACACCAGGGCAGAGATCTGTGTTTGTTCAGGTTCATGTCTGCCTATGTAGATCGGGATTCCAGGTGGAAGTCCAGTCTTTATAGAGATATGTTCCTCATATGTCACACCCTGCATCTCCTGTAATCGAATAACAGAAAATTAAGATTAGGAGGTGTTATGCTTTTCCGGGAAGAGTTCTTCAAATGGCTTTTCATCTTCATGCCGGATTTTTATCCCACTAATCTTTCCTGTTTTTATTCCGATGTAATATATGAGCATAGGAACCGCTACAGCGGGAATTGATAGATATAATGACCCTCTCAGGTCTTCATTGAATGCAAGGATGACGAGTGCAAATATCTCCAGAATAACTCCTATCATCAGAGGTAACCATGGACTGAGCGGTGCAGGAGCTTTAATATCCTGTTTTGAATATCCTCTCTCATATACCCGTCTTCGAAAAACCACCTGTGAATAGCAGATAGATATCCAGCAGATTGCCCCCGTAAACGCTGATACCGACAGGAGCCAGAGATAAAGTTCTCCTTCTCCATTGGAAAACCACCACATGCTTAAAACAGCCCAGCACATGAGAAGAGTGAACAAAGTGGCATACATCGGGGTGCATTGTTTATTGAGCCGGGAGAATATTTTTGGAGCCATCCCTTCAAGTGAAAGGCCATACAGTGCTCTGACCGAACCATAAAATCCTGAGTTTGCACAGGAGAATGCTGCAGTAAGAACGATGAATGATAAAATTCCAGCAACCTCAGTAAATCCATACTTTGAGAGAGCAAGGGAAAATACACTGTCTGAGAGATCAGCTTCAGAATACGGGAGAATCATGACCAGTAACAGAATGGGTATAATGTCGACCCGAAGGATACGGTATACAACCTGGCGGCATGCCTTTGGAACTATTTTGTCTGGGTTCTGAGTCTCTGCAGCTGCAAGACCGACAATTTCAGAGCCCTGGAAATTGACAAGAATGAGAGCCAGATTACTAATGAGGATAAAAACCCCGGCTGGAAAGATATTCGAAAAGAGGTCACTATTGGGCGGGAAGAGCACACTAAACCCGACCGGCCCGCCATTTCCAACAAAGCCGAGAATGATAAGAGCCGCTACCAGGCAAAATACCCCGTTGTGGATGATTTTTATCAAAGAGAGGGTACTTTCAACAAATCCGAATCCTCCTACATGAATAATATTCAGGATGGTAATCATGGTCAGGAATATTATTGCCCAGGCAACAACGGGAAGCTGCGGGGCAAACACATGCATGATAATCCCCCCTGCAACCGCTTCGGAAGGGATATAGGCACACCAGTTAAACCAGTAACTCCATCCCGTTCCCACTGCCCATGTGGGTGAGATAAATTCTGCCGAATGGCTGATGAAATTTCCTTGTCTTGGAACATTTACCAGGAGCTCGGCAAAGGATTGCATGACAGTCCAGATGACCAGTCCTCCAATAGCATATAAAATAATAACGCTCGGTCCCATTTGAGCGATAAGATAACCAGAACCCAGATAATAGATTGAACCGATGATCCCACCGATGGCAATCAGACTGGCCATCCAGGGTCGGATTCCCCGTTGGAGCCGGAGCGTCTTAGCCCTTCCTGCCAATGGTACCGGATTATCCACCGGTGTATGTTCGCACATGCACTCGATGCTCTCATCACGAGGGGTCACTTAAGAAAGCCCCCTATTGAAAATAACGGAAAAGCAGCTTTTTTTATGTATTTTGCTCTTCATTTCACTCCTCGATTGAAAATACTCTAACAATTGTGCTTCAAAACTTCAGCATCTCAGTAAAAAATAATTTCTATTGCATTTTACGTATAAAAAAGGATTATTTTGTCATAATAGGGTAAAAATTAAGGACTTTTGAATTATTAATGAATAATATTTTTTTATTTTTTTATTATTATATGAAATAGAGAAACAACATCCTGTAAATTGATCCTCCCGTCGCCACTATAATCATACAACGATGCAGTATCTCCTGATGAGACTTTGTTCATATACATCACAACATCCTGAAGGTCTTCGCGGCAATTCTGGTTCAGATCCGTGTTTATGGACGATGCTTTCATGGTTTTTTGCGCTGAAAGGGGATGGTAATCGATATTATCATTCTGCAAAATATATGGTTCCTGACAAAATCCATCAGGATCAGGGGTGCATAGATCAGAAAATCCCTCTCCGGTCGGATCACCCCAGTAGTTCCCAGAGAAATATGACTGGTTTGTATTACCAGAACTGGTTACGTTCCATGTATTGATCGTGTTTTTATCCTGAATGAGGTAATTATTGTAATTTTTAAATGTATTTTCCGCAAAAAGATTATTATTTCCCTGAACCAGGAGAAGACCCAATTTTTGATTATCGATGAAGGTGTTTTTCCGGATGGTGCTTTGATCTGCTTTGAGAACAAGACCGGTGCCATCATTTTTTATAAAAGAGTTCTGAACAATCTGAACCGGACCGGATACGATAACAGATCCGGCAAAGGTATTGGATGAAAAAACATTCTCGGAAAGGTTGAGATGTTGGGTATCTGATAACAGACCGGCATATGTGCACTTTGAGAATTCTGATTTTGTTATGGTAATATTCTTACAACCGCTCAGGGTTATACCGGAAGGTAATCGTGTTTTTAATCCGGAAATGTCAGTCATAACAATATTTGAACAAACTCCATCTGTAGCGTTACGAAGATAGATCCCAGAGGGATTCTCCTGACCATAGAGATGGGATAATAGAAAATGTTCTGTATTGGTCAGATAATATCCACTTGCAAGGTTTCGCTCGGCATGAAGTCTGGTACAGGTGAGATTTTTTGTTTCAAATTCTGAACGTAATCCGACTCCATTTTCTATGAAGGTGACATCAGAAAGAGTGATATTCGTACTATGTACCAGAATAACCCCCGCACAATTTTTGGAAAGTACAAGATCAGACACCTGAATATCGGATGCATTTACAAGGATAACCATTGCAGGGTTTGTTCCCGGTCCGATAATTCTATCCTGTGCACCATTCAGATAAAGAAGGATCCGTGAGTCAATAGTATTGGTATAGGATATCTGATGATCATAAAAGCGGATATCTGATGCAGAGATATCAAAACCGATTTTGTTGTTTTTCAGTGAATTCCCTGATAATTGCATTCCTTCAGTATCTGATACTGACATCCCCATGATATTAGAGGTAATCTGATTCCCAATAATTTTTGGTTTTTTTGTTTTTAATAACTCAATGCCTGCCTCCTTGTTTTTATTGAGAATACAGTTCTGAATTTCTGGGAATGAAGATGCCTCGATGGTTATTCCATCTCCGGAATTCGCCGATATATCACAATCAGTAGTAAAAAAATTGTCAGATCCTGCTTCAATCTTTATCCCATAACCGGCGTTTGAAGAGATAGTGCTTTTGATGATGGATATATCCGGAGAACCGGTGATCATCACTCCTGCTGCATTTGTCTTTCCACTCTTTCCATTCCCGGATATCTGAGATTGTATGATGGTGATGTTTTTTGAACCGGAGATAAGAATGCCATTTCCGCCGGTACTATCATTTCTTGTATTCCAGGCAGAAAACCCGGTCATAAAAATATTTTCTGATGAGTCTATACAGAGTCCTGTTCGCATATTTGAGGTGAGTGATATTGTATCAAGATGGATTGCAGAGGCATTTTTTATAAAAAGGCCAGTCTCAAAATTTTTGATGGTGATATTTCGTATGGTAATATTTGCAATGGCGTGATCGGGATTATTGAGATTGATTCCTGATCCTATTGCACTGCCATTGAGAATATTTCCAAATCCTTCTAGGATGACATCTGAGTGAGTGATATGTATAGCCGAGCCGTTGACCATATATGAAGAGTTCAGAATGTATGTACCGGGTTTATCGATAATAAGAGGAAAAAAATACGTATCATTCCCGGAAAAGGGGTCAGAGAGATTCGGTGATGGTATTATCATAATTTCAGCTTCACTGTATGCCGGAATGCACACCATAAATAATAGGGCTAGAATGATGCATCGAATAAATAATATCGGACGTAAGGAACAATAAAAAAAATTCATATTATCAATATATTTTCATTCACATATATCTTTCATATTGTGGAGTTTCCCATTCGTACCATCTGGAAATAACTGTTAAATCCAAAGCCATGTAATTTTTATTATGGCTTTTATCAAATGGTCAGATTCTTTAAGTGTTCATGTTGCAGAAATTGATGAGCAGCATCAAAAATTAATTCACCTCATTAATACGCTTCATGATGCAATGCTTGAGAAAAAAGGAAAAGAAGTCCTTGCAGATATTCTTGATCAGCTTGCTGCCTACACGGTATATCATTTTTCAACAGAAGAAAAGTATATGGAACAGTGTAATTATTCCGGATTTCTTTTGCATAAAAAGGAACATGATAGTTTCGTTGATAAAGTTGATAGCTTAATAAAAGATTATCAGGCAAATAAACTTGGAATTACTATAGATCTGATGAACTTCCTACGTGACTGGGTTTCTCATCACATCCAGGTGACTGATAAAAAATATTCAGAAACATTCAATAAAAATGGAATTATTTAATCTTTTATATTCTTTTTTCTAGAGAGTTTCGTATCTACTTTATGCATGCAGGGGTAATCAGCTACAGATGAATGAGTTGCAGGACTGGTTTGCATATTCCTCGTTTCGCCCTGGTCAGAAAGAAATGCTGAATAAAGCTGCTGAGACTGCGAAACACGGGGGAGTCCTCCTCATTGATGCACCAACCGGGTCAGGAAAGTCATCAGTCGTGTCTGCATTGCTGGCCGAACGCAATAATCGCCAAATCATTGTGGCGGTCAGGACGATATCCCAGCTTGCAACATATATGCGGGAGCTTGAACTCATTCGAAAGAAACAACCTGATTTAAAATTCTCATATCTGGTTGGAAAAAGTTCGATGTGCCCGCTTGGTGGTTTTGGGGATCCCTATCGGAAATGCGAAGCCGTCAAAGGGTTTTCAACAGCGCTCATCCGCGAACGGGCTGATCGAGGATCCTTAGATCCCACAAAAGACAAGGTCATTGTTGAACAAATTCGTAAGAATGATCCTGACCATCCAATAATCTGCCCCTTTTTTATCAGGAGTAAAACCGCGATACTGAATGAAAAAGCAGGAGGTATGCGTCTTGCTCCATCAGATGCCTGCAAACGACTGGCAGCCCGGGTAATTGAACGATGTATCAGACCTGATATGCTTCGGGAAGCGTGCGACGGACTCTGCCCATATGAAGTGATGACTCAGGCCTCGATGCAGGCGGATGTTCTCATCTGTAATTATCATCACATAATGGATGAACAGATTCGAAACCAGCTCTATTTAAATCTGCAAAAGGAGCCTTCAGAAATTCTTCTTCTCATTGATGAAGCCCATAACTGCGGGGATGTGATGCAGGATATCATGTCGGTGACCCTTGATCATCGTGCTCTGGAACAGGCAGATTATGATATTACTTCCCTTAAGAGAGATGTCAGGGATCTTGAAGCAATACGGCGACTCATACCAGGAATAAAAAAATTCCTCGATGGACTCCGGCGGTCGACCGAGGCAGAGGACTGGTTTGATCCTCAGTTATTTAGCAGGATGATACTTCGTGAATCACTGTATGGTACGATGGAGGAGGTAGTTGATGATTTCATGGATCTTGCAGAAAGTATCAAGGAATCAAACAGTAAACGGGGTGATTACCGGACAACCGGGATCGAACGGCTGTCTGCCTTTTTATATCGGCTCCATAACTCAGGAACCAACCCGGCATACCTTACCCTGTTTCGAAAAGATAGTGAGAATATCTATCTTGAAGTCAGGAACATTGATCCATCCCCTGGCCTTTCAACCCTTGCACGGGAACATTTCTGCTCGGTTTATATTTCGGGAACCCTGACGCCACTTCGCAGTTACCAGCAGCTGTATTTCAGGGCTCTTCCCGTCGATTACCCGATCTCTTCTTTCTCTCTCCCCAATCATTTTCCGAAGGAAAACCGGTTGGTCCTGGTAACGTCTGATATTACTTCAGCCTTTTCCAAACGGCAATCGGATGATAATATAAAAAGAATGGTGTCATATATCAGGAATTTTTGTACCATTCCGGGAAATCTTGGTGTATGGTTTCCATCATATCAGATGCTTGAGTCGGTGACCAGAGAGGTTGAGATGCATCTTCATGACCGTGAAGTGTTTATTGAGCCACGGGATAGCAGCGAGGCAGGTTCACTCTTAACCAGATTTATGAGTCTGCCAGGAAAAGGAAAGAAAGGAATATTATTTGCCGTTTGTGGCGGAAAATTTTCTGAAGGGCTTGATTACCGTGGTGAGATGCTGACTGGGGCAATGGTTATCGGGCTTCCGCTTGCACCATGGAATCAGGTCAGGCAAATGATATTGCAGTATTACACTCGTCAGTACGGAGAAGAAGGCAGATTTATTGCATATACACTGCCAGCCCTCAACAAGGTATTGCAGGCCCTTGGACGGGTACTTCGGACTCCGGAGGATCGGGGTGTTCTGATTTTTGGAGATAACCGTTTTCTTGATCCATCTATACAGGAGCGCCTTCCATCATGGATGCAGGAAGAGATACATGAGGTTGATATCCGTTCATTCCCATCAGTAATGCAGGGATGGAAATAATGGAAGGGTCAAAACAGTTTGGTCTTTGGTTTGTATACATACGATGGAATACTGATAATATTGTCAATAGGATCCGGTTTGTCAGACAGAACGTGCCAGGCCCTGTCCCTCTTCCCCTCTCACAATATCTTGCAGGAAAAACAACTCACCTTTCTCCTTTGCGAAGCATTCATGAACAGGATACCACCATCTATGGTGATATTTATCGGGAGGTTCTCACAATTCCATATGGAGAGACGAGATCATATAAAGAGATTGCCGATGCGGTCGGGACCGGTGCACGGGTTGTTGGAATGGCCATGAAACGAAACCTTACCCCGATCCTGGTTCCCTGCCATCGTGTGGTTGCTTCAGGAGGATTGGGGGGATATACACCGGATATCTCAATCAAACAGGATCTTTTGGCCCTTGAGTCAAAGGTCAGGAAAAAAATGAATCATTCTGAAAAAATTCGAAATCCATAGTATGAAATCAGCCCTCATTTTAGTTGGCGGACGGGGCGTACGAGCTCATGGATATCCAAAGTATCTTTTCACATGCGGGAATCAGTCATTTCTGGAACGGCAAATAGAGGAACTACAATCATGCACCGATGAAATCCTTGTCGTATGCAGGGATGATGAACAGATTGAAGACCTTCCCTCATATCCGGTGCGTTATATTCATGATATCAGGAAGGGACAGGGGCCGGCTGGAGGGATTCATTCCGGGGCATGGTATGCATCCGGTGAATATATGTTTGTGACAGCCTGTGACATGCCCTTTCTCTCGTGTGTGGTCATCACCTTTTTGTTCAATGCAGCGGAGGGATTTGATGCAGCTGTTCCAGTGTGGGAGGATGGAAAGTATGAACCATTATGTGCGGTTTATCGCCGGGAGGCTGTCCGAACCTTTTATAAGTTATATCAAGAACGGCGCCTTTCAGTTCTGATTCAAAATCTTAATACCCGATATATTCCTGTTCAGGTTATCAAAGATATGGTCCCGAATCAGGATATTTTCTGTAATGTGAATGATTTGGAATCCCTTTCAAAAATTCATGAGAAAAAATGAATTATATCTGACTTATTCTTCCTGAAATCAGTGTTGCCAGTCGTTTTAGTTCATCAAGGGTGACTGGTGGGACAGAATAACTGGTAAGCTCAACAAGATATGCACCCTGTCTGAAGACTACACCCGTTTTCAGGACTGATTCAAATCCATACCCCTCATCACCGGCCGTAATTGCAACAAGAGTCTCTCCTGCATTTTTTGTCTTTGTCTGTGAATAATACGATACTGCATCCTGAGCACCCGGAAATTTATGAATCTCCTGGGTTATTTTTAAACCGGATGATGGCAGAATAAAAATTGACGAATATTTTACCGGGGTGTGTATCAGGTCACCAGTCTTCTGCCATCCCTGCCCGATATCTGACTCCTGAATAAATACCGATGGTAATAAACCTGATTTTACTTTTTGATCCTGAATAAGGGTACTTACATTTGAATATTCATTCACTGTGGAGTTATCGATAGGTATTTTCATTGCAATATCTGCAGCAATATTGTCACCCATGAAATCAAACTGGAAAGTTCCTGCCCTTCGGATAGCCGCTGTCTTATTCGTCAGGCTGTAGGTCTTTCCATATCCCTCCCGGATAATCTCCTGGTTTGTATTCATATCATATACCCGCATCTCAAACCACGCATCCTGCGATGGACGTGTTTTTGTGAATTTTATTGTCCCTTCCTTGTCTCCGGTTCTTTTGTACACTTCCTGCTCATCAGTAACCATTTTTGGATAAAATCCAAGTTCAATATAGAGGGGCGGAGTTACCAGATGGTAGGCATAGGCAGAGGCATTTTTTACAAAAGTCTGATTCAGAATTTCATATATTGTAACGAACTGCCGGTTATCAGTTGCTATTGGCCGGTTATACGGCAGGTATGATGTCTGAGTATCAGGTTTTAACTGATTGTAGTCTTTAGGAGTAACCTTTACAAACGTTTCATTCTCGGCAGGGGGCAATACAGTTTCAGGAGCAGAAGTATCGGAAGGTGAAGCTGATCCCTGTTCGGGAGCCGGACCTTGTGTTGCAATATGAGACTGGCCTGCTGACGTCCCTGTTTGATTATATGCTTTTACCAGATCCTTCATCTCTCCGTTTCCCTGTGATACCGGACCGTATGCTTGTGCTTCCTGTTGCCCGGTAGGAGGTGTGACCTCTACACATCCGGACAAACATATTATAACAAACAGAATGATGAGAATAAGAATGACCGGAAAGATCCTTATGATATTCATGATGTGATCATTAGACGGCTTAAATTATCTATCTTCACGTCGACAAGCTCACAGTCAGGTGTAAGAATGGATCACTTTCGTGAGCTTGATATCATATGAAATGAAATCTGGAAGCACATATGAAGTACCTGAACCTGAAAATGTGGGGACCATTTTACATACTTGGGGTACTTCTGATTCTTTATATCATGTGGACTGTGGAAGAAATACGCCCGCAGGGTCTGGCATTATTTATTACAACATTTTTTGTATTACTTCTGGTTGGCATGAATTTTTATATAATCTATAGTGAAATTAAAGCGCATGAACAGAAGGAGGATAAAAACAGGGAATTATCAGGACTTGAGCCTCTCCCTCGTAAGAAAGGGTTCTTAAAGAAAGGCTAATCTGGTCTATGGTGCTTTTTGAAAAATTTTAAGCATCGGTTTGTAGGGTCTGAACAGATGTTCAACATCCTTTGACATATATTCAGACATCCCCATTATATAATATCCATTATTTGCAAGACTTTTATGAACAAGTCTGACAAGATCTTTCTTCTGTTGTTCGTTAAAATAAATAGTTACATTTCTGCATGATACAACGTCAAACATCCGGGCAACCGGGACACCTTTCATGAGGTCGTGGGACTGAAACCGGACCATGTTCCGAATATGATCCTTAATCCTGAATTTTCCATCATCCATTTTCTCAAAATGTTTTGATATCTGACCTTCACTCAGGTTTTCAAGAGCGTTTTTTTCATAAATCCCGGCACGGGCACGCTTTAAGATCTCTTCATCAATATCGGTTGCAGTAATAACATTATTCAGGATGATTCCTGGTTTTGCCAAATCAAATAACAAAATAGCGTAGGTATAGGGTTCTTCTCCTGATGAACATCCGGCACTCCATATTTTTATTGATTTCTTCTCCGATATAATAGAGGGAAAAATTTCTCTTCCAACCAGATTAAATACATCAGGATCACGAAGAAATTTGGTAACATTAATTGTCAGGGCGTTTCGTAACTTTTCTTCTTCTTCAGGGTGCGTCTTCAGGTACTGATGATATTCAACAAAGTCTTTTGATCTTGTCGAGTTCATCCGGGAGAGAAGTCTGCGCTTAATATAATCCTGTTTATAACTTGTGAGCTGGATATTGAGCCTTTTCTGAACATCCAGAATGAGTTCGGGTAGGCCTTTCTCACTCACCTGTGGGACGTTGATCTGGGGAAAAATTGGGGTAACAATCTTTTTTTCCATACTTTTGTAATGAGGATTTGATGAGTTAACGCAGGCCCGCTATATTATTGAGAATCTCTTTCATATCAAGCCATATTACAAGGTCTGCTTCTTTCTCTTCTCCGTCGTGTTTCTCTATGAAATCATCGTGGGTGACCTTAATGATACCTTTTATCCTGGTCTTGATCCGCTCATTGATCTCCTCTCCGAGAGCGGTCACCTGTCGGGCACCTATTTCAGTAACACTGCGCACATTATCGACGATGATGCCAAGATGTTCGCCTTGAGCGGCATCAGGAGGAACAATAATTATTTTCTGTCCGAACCGGTCCTTTTTTACCCGTTCCCCCAAGAGGATTGCAAGATCTATAACATGGGTTACTTCACCTCTCAGGTTGATGATCCCAATGATATAGGGAGGTGTCTTTGGAAGAGGTGTGATCGGAAGCATTTCAACAACCTCCCTGACCATCCCGATATCCATCGCATACCTCCCTCCGGATAATTCAAATTCAACAATATCTATCTGTTGAGAGATATTATCAGATCCTTTCATTGCAGATCGTTCTTCCTGGAGATTATTTGTCACCGTTGTCAGTTCAGAGCTCAGGGCCTCTATCCGGGTTTTCAGGTTTGCAATAATCTCCTGGGCTTGTGTCTGATCCAAAAACCAGAAAAGCCCTGCATTTGGTGATTGTGGATCCGGCTGGGGTATTATCTGGTATGATTTCAGGCCGGTGGGGTATACAGAAGAGAGTATTATTGTTCTATTCTCTCTGGCCTGAACAGTATGAGATATCAAAACTGATGCATATTCCGGGAGGTTTTCTTCATGAATGCCACTCCATTCCTGAAAAGATGTATTCAATGCAGTAATTGCAGAATCTTTTATCATTATGCCGGGAATGGGGAACAGAGAGAATTGGATTGAAGGTAATGGATCGGTTTTTTTGTTCTCTTCTGACTGGGAAATGATATCCGTATCAGACCTACGTTCTATTATTTCCCGGTCTTTTTCGATTTCGAACTCCTCCGCAGCCCTAGTCGGAGGCTGAAGAATCAGAATATATTGGGGTGGTGTTATCGTCCGGTTCGAGATCAGAAGGCCTGAGTAACATTGCATTCCATAGGGTGATTCAATACACACTCTGTCAGGAAGAACCTCTATCTCTTCAGTCATCCCGGAATAATCAGTCACTGTAATTCCGATATCAGTCAGTTTCTGACCCTGAAGTTGATCTGACGAAACCCCGATTAACTCTGAAAGACCTTCATTTGCCAACATTATTCGTGAAGTCTCGTCAAACAACACCATGGGTGACGGGTTCAGATCAAGGAGTGTTTTTAGGAATGGCGCTGACACTTCAGGAGTTTTTTGTATATTTGTATGAGGTATCTGTTCCTCGTCGTCTTCGTCAGGGAAGAGTATTACTAATACGTGCGGTTCATCTCTGCCTGACAGAGGAATTACCTGGACCCATACCGGATATACTGTACCATCTCTGTGGTATATCGAGGTCTGAAAATCAGATTTTGTCCCTGATGAAATAACGGTATTTATTATCTCAATAATTTCTCCTGTAAACCCACTGCTTGCAATATCTCTGAGATATACATCTTGATGTTCTCTTCCAAGAAATTCATAAAAGGCACGGTTAATGAAACGAATGGTGTGATAACTGTCGACAATAGCAACAGGGATAAGAATTTCTGATAATCCTTCTTCAAGTATCTCCTTTGATACTATTTCCCGTCCTTTTGACTCCTCTGGAGAGGTATATGGAATGAGAAGATCAAGAGAGATAGCCTCATGATCAAAGGGAACGATCGGGGGTTTTATTGAGACTATAGAGTATGTATTTCCATCTGGTGCAGTAAATGGACGTTCATCTGGAACATATTTTGTTATTGGAGGGGACTGTCTGGTAATCTCACTGCGTTCAACAGAAAAAATAGTGCAAAAAGTATCGTTTGCATCCTGTACCTGCTGGTTAGGTCCCAGAAGAACCATGGGAATTGTATGATATTGAAAAATTTCGAGTGCCCTGTCAAACTCAGTATGAGCTGATATCAGATCGGAGAGGTAACTTTCATGCTCCCGTTTTATGCTCTCCTGTTCTTCTTTCAGCTCTGCAAGTTCTTTTGAAATATTTACAAGATTCTGTTTTGCTTGCAGAAGATTATCTGCATCCTGTTTTAATCTATTCAGGATTGGCACAAAAGCATCAGGAACATCCGGGAATTCCCCATTTGTATAGGTAAGAAGTTTTGTGATAATATCTGAATAATCCGCAGATGTCTCTTTTGTATCCGCCTGGTTCTTCTCTTCCTCGGTCACCATAAAAAGACCTCTTCTTCCGGAATGTTTCCAGTCATCAGTCTCCATCATCTCCCCCCTATTCTCCAGCTGTCAATAATTGATGCTGCCCGGGTAAATCCAGGCATTGCAGGATCATCTGGTGCCATGGTAATAAGTGGTATTCCTTTTTTTATTGATTGTGATACTTCTTTTCCCTCGGCTATGATAACAATTTCAGGAATTTCAGTTTGTATGCGTTTTTCCAGCTCATTTCGAATCTCCTGTAATGATCCTGGTTTATCTTCAGGTTTTAATCCAAACAGATGTTGAATTTTCTCCAGCAGTGTTTCTTTTTTTTCAGATGGATTATTCCATCTGTTCAGGATTGCCATACCAATGTGAATATTAATCCCAAGTATCTCTTTAATGTCACGAATAACCAGGGTAATATTATCATATCCGGCAATTGCAAAAATGTCTGATGAAAAAACCATCACCGAATAATCGGCAGCAATCATTCCATTCATAAGGAATTGTCCGAGAAATGGGGGGGTGTCAATAAGTATATGGTCATATCTGTTTTTTATCTGCTGTATCCCATTTTTCAGAATATGATACCTATTCGGGTTTTGATATAAAACTGCCTCTGCGCCGACGAGATCAAGATGGGAGGGGACTATATCAATACCTGAAATTGTTTTTATAATAAAATCAGACAGAGGAGGAGAAGACTGAGGTGATGTAGACTGCTGAATGTAATAGTGATATATATGCTTTTGAAGGGATTCAGGGTATACCCCCAGACCAAGTGTTGCATTCGCCTGGGGATCCGTATCAATGATGAGTACCCTTCTTCCCAGGTTTTTGAGAATTCCTGCTATCTGTAGGCAGGATGTAGTTTTTCCTGTTCCACCTTTATGGTGGATAAATGCTGTGGCGGTAATATGATTCCCCTTTCGTAAATAGAATAATCAGGATATTTCTATAAATAAATGACGGTTTATGAGGTATTACTTCATGGTTCATTGATCAGTCACGTATGAATGGCAGAGTCAAACTCCTTTTTCTGTATGTACACTAATAATATTATGAGAGGGAGAGTGCGGCCGACGGTAACGTGGAAACGTAGCTGAGGAAAGTCCCCCCACCAACCGGGTACGCAGCCCTGCTTTGCAGGGGTGGTGAGAATCACGGCTATGGACCAGAAACGATACGGTATGTCCTGAGTGATGATGCATATCTGCTGAACTGCGACGGGCATCTCCGATGAAACGGCGAATCCCTGCGGGTGCAAACCGAAACAGGGCATATAGATAACCCGGTATCTGCCCGGGTTCGGTGCTGAGCTGAATGCCGCAATGAACAGAAGGGGGCTTACTCCTCCCACTCATTTATCGTAAAGTTCAGGTAGCTGTCATGCATTATTGCTATGTATGCAATCTGACTCCTCATGGACCGGGCACCGGTTTTTACAGGAAACACTTTTCAGAGATTCAGAGCAGTCTGTGGCACAACCGAAAACCCGTATTTGTGGTATCTGTGAACCAAACCAGACGATCATTCCATTACCTGCTCCTGCGGATATCCCGCTTGATCCGGTAATCCTGTGGGATGCTCTGGATAACCGCCAGACCATTCGTTCATATTCTCCAGATGAAATGCATAAATGGGAATTGTCTATTCTTCTCCATTATACCCAGGGTGTCAGAGAAAAGAAAAATGGTTCGCATTTCAGGACAGTTCCATCTGCCGGAGCATTACATCCGTTTGAAACTCGGATTGTAGTGAACCGGGTGGATGGTCTTTTCCCTGGTATCTACCGGTATCTTCCCCTTGATCATGCCCTGGTCAGAGAGGAATGTCATTCCGGCGATCATGAATCGGTAGCGAAAACATGTAAAAATACTGCTCTGGTATCATCATCTGCAGTTTCTTTTATCTGGACTGCCGTTCCTGAACGGATGATCTGGAAGTTCGGACCGCGGGGGTGGAGATATCTGTTTCTTGAGGCAGGTCACATCTGTCAGAATCTGTATGTAGTGTGCGCAGGTCTTTCTCTTGGTGTTTGTGCAATAGGTTCGTATAATGATGATGATATAAACTGTATTCTGGGAATAGATGGCGAATCAGAATTTTGTATCTATATGGCATCCGTCGGAAGAAAAAAAGAGTAATTATTCCCCATGAGGTCGAATTGCAATCCCTTTTTGGATTAAATACTTTTTTACATCTGCAACTGTCATCTCTCCATAGTGAAAGACACTGGCTGCAAGTGCTGCATCTGCTTTTCCATATACAAACCCTTCATAAAAATGCTCCATGGTTCCGACACCACCTGATGCGATGACAGGAATTCCGACAGAATCAGATATTGCTTTCGTAATTGGTATATCAAACCCTTCCTTCGTTCCGTCGGTTTCCATTGAAGTCAGTAATATCTCACCTGCGCCCCGGCTTTCCGCTTCTTTCGCCCATGTAATTGCATCTATTCCGGTCGGTTGTGATCCTCCGTGTGTAACAACCTCATACCAGCACAAACTCCCATCAGGAAGTGTAATGCTTGTCTTTCCTGCATCAGGAGAGGTTCTTCGTTTCACATCGATTGCAACTACAACGCATTGTGTCCCAAAAGCCTTCGAGGCCTCTGATATCAGTGCAGGATTCTGAACAGCACTCGTATTCATTGACACCTTATCCGCCCCGGCTCTCAGCGTTTTTTGGACATCCTCAAGGGTTCTTATCCCTCCTCCAACAGTC
>NZ_DAONKG010000024.1:0-18478 GCF_035406105.1 Methanospirillum sp. | reverse complement strand
AACAGATTAATCCAATAATTGAGGGTATTTTTGCAGTATTTGGTGAACAAAGCATAATATGGGGCGACATACCTACAATAGTCAGAGCCGAAAGCCGTGAAGAACTCATCACCGCCGGGGGATTAGGTTTTATTTCTGGCTCACTGATATGAGGTATGATCTGAAATGGCAGAAATTACCTCACTCGTTGTGACGCTTGATTTTCTGGAATTCCCACATGTATATACCTGCAGGGGAGAGGATAAAAGTCCAGCACTCAATTTAAAAAATCTGATTGCTGTATCAGTTGCGATCATGGTTTTTAATCCATTCATCAAATCATGTTGCTCCTTTACTCCCTGGATTATCTGGAACCTCCCCCCGCTGTCCAGAATTCCTGAAGGCATTCCAAAGGAGCCACAGGTATCATACCCGGTTCAGGCAGTACAAGGAAGAAATGATTATGGCACCATCGGCTATCATGGACCATGCCCTCCGGATGGTGAGATGCACCGGTATCAGTTCAGAGTATATGGTCTGGATACCATACTGAATCTGCCACCAGGATCAACAAAAGATGAACTCATTCAGGCAATGAAAGAGCATGTCATTCAATATGGAGAGACGGTGGCCTTAGCACGATAACGGGAGGGGGCCGTCTTTTCACATTATTATATGTTCACTGATATGGTGACCCTGTCAGATACCTCGGAAATCGCATCTGATGCTTTCGGCTGGATGGCAGCTGGCTGATGCTCTTTCACCGGGCATTTCCAGAATGGATATGGACATAACCGGTTACTTTTCTCTTCAGAGCATACCGGCATTCCATGAAGAAACCACAGGTACAGACAATGGGGACGGTTTGGATGTTTTTCAGTGTTGGTACTCACGCTGCACCGACTTCCTGTTTTTATCACCAGTACTTTTACTGCCGGGAGTTATAGAAGTTTTCGAAAAATTGTATTCTGATCAGAAGCGAACAGATCGGCTCCTGACCATGTACAGAGCACACAATATGACCGCAATACAGGGTAGACCACTACCCATTCCGGATCTGGTTGGTGTCGGCACAGGGCTCTCCACAGGAGATGTGACCGGAATCTGAGTTTTTGGGACCTCTACCGGGTTTAATACTGCAGATATGCTGACCGTTTGTTTATCCGGGATCAGGACCCTGGAGATATAATCAACAAATCCCTCTTTTCGCATAAGGAGGGTATGTTCTGCAGCAGAAATTCCATTTAAAACGACCGGTGAAAACCCACGGTATTCATTATCCAGATATACGCTTGCCCCGGAAGGTTCAGACTGGAGAGAGAGCGTGCCTGCTTTCTGATATCTCTCCCCTGTCCGTACCATATCAGCATCGACATAGGTTGTCCGTCCCCGTGATACGTATACATCCTCTGAATAATCATAATAGCCAGGATATTTCAGACGAATCGTATATGTACCAGGCCTGATGTTCTCTAGAGTAAGATAGCCGGAATACGGAGTATATCCTCTAAACCGGTTATCCAGATAGACCTCAGCCTGATAGGGGGTGCTTGAAACCTTCAAAATCCCATCTGGATATGATGAGAAATCCCATCTGCGATCAAAGGGGTCATAATATGAGGGACGATAGTACCGGTCATCGTACCGTTTATAGAATACCATCGGTTCCTGATATCTTGGTGAGGGATGGTATTCTGGACTGAAATCAGGTTGTGGGAGATAATAAGGAGTTGGTTCAGACTCAGGAGGGGTTTGCGGATAATAGGGGATCGCAACACCCGGATCCGGATATTGTGTCGGAACCGGGAGAATCTCTACCGGCTCCTCATAGGTATCCGGAACTGGTGAAGGAGGTATTGCGGGATAAAATGGTTCAGCAACAAAAGGATCCTGATACGATGTCCCGACAGGATCATGTGAAAAAACAGGCACGTTCGATGCCGGCATATCCGATATAGCAGGATCATGCACGAGTGAAGGGAGAGGAGATACACATGCACTGTCATCAGGCATTGTGTCTTCGGTTTCCGGGACCGGGGTTTGGTATCCATCAGGTGAAGGAATATAGAGCGGATAAAAAGGCTCAGCAATACCAATCCCCTGCTGATCATATGGTATGAGATTTCCCTCATCTGCATACCCGGCACATGAAATACCACACATGATGCCGATGATAATTACAGACATCACTATTTGAAATTTATTTTTTTCCATTCCTTCCCCCTGTAGATCGAACGTTGATATTGAAAAGATCCGTACAGATAGCAATATACCTGGAAGGGTATAATAGTCTCCTCCGCCATACAAATCAGAACAGAACATTACATTATCCATACTTTCTTTTTCATAATCGGTGCCACACGAGATCGCCAAAAAAAAAATGAAGAAACAAAAAACCGGGGCCTTATACAAAAAACCCAGATAGAATAAAAAATCTCATAGGTTTTTAAAGATACGGTTTTTCGCTCTTTATGGCTCTATCACCACCGAAAACGATACGATATTCTTGGATATCGATATTGCCATATCCTACAAATTGAATCGTTTTGAGGCTGAATTATTCCGGATGAAACTATTATCCCAATTTCCTGATACCAATGACCTTCATGTTTTCGAAAATCTTCCTTTTTATATAAGAAAATCTGTGCTTGGTTGAGTATTTCTGTATATGCAGGATGATGATCAGGATGAGATTGTTAAAAAACTATACACAAAAGGAATTATTTATCCTAATTTTTTTGAAATGATCTCAAAAATGAAGCATTTAAGAAATTTGCTTGTTAATTGAGATGGAAAAATTGATGGCCAGACGGGTTTTTATTTTTAAAAAACTATCTGGAGATACTCTGCGATTTTTGTGAATAAATCGAGTTGTATATTCAGAATATTTATAAAAATAGTACGATTAGTGTTTCATGATCATCTCAAGATCTTCAAGAAGACTTTGCAGATCCTCTTCATGTTCAACTTCCTGCGTGATGATGGTAAGGATCATATTGTAAGTAACCGGGTCTTTCCCCTCCACCATCTTCATCAATTTGTCATATGTCTTGATGGCACATTGTTCCCCCTTGATATTCTGCTCAAGCACAGCCTTTACATAGGGATCCACCGGTGCATCATATCCACAATTCGTCAGAGTGTACCACTCTTTTGGTTCAAGAATGGGAGTCCCACCCAGTTGGACTATCCGCAGGGCTATCATATCCGCATGAGATAGCTCTTCAGTGGCATGCTGAACGAGTTCAGCTATGACTGCATCCTTTGTTGGTCCTTTTACTACCTTCGATCCAACCCAGTACTGGTAATATGCAAGCCATTCATCTGCAAGCGCTTTATTAAGGAGCGATATCAGTTCATTAACATCCATGCCAACAATTTTACGTCCTTGTGATCCCATAGATCTTCCCTGACTGGGAGGTTCTCATCAAGGCTATAAGTATTCTTCGATCTTGGATTGTGAATATCTGATGAGGAGGAGAAGGCGTGAGGGATTATACGGGAAGGAGGAACCAGATGCTCATTAGAATAATCCTCACGGTTCTTTTCATGTATCCATCAGGATTATGTGATCACTGCGAGGATTCTGTCTCTGTGATACAGCCTGATATTATATTCCCTCTGACAGAAGAGGCTGTCTTAAAAGAGGCATCTGCTGCTCTTTTTGATGCAGAACAACAGATCGATTCGCTGCTAGCCATTCCGGTACACAAACGAAATGAGACAAATACGATCATCAGACTTGAGGAGATACTGACCGGATTTGATCATCATCTTTTGAAATATCAGATCCTGGCCCAGCTCTATCCTGACCAGAACCTTCGCAAAGCTGCAATACATGCAGCAGAACAACGGGATACTTTCCTAAGAGAGATTGCAGCCAGGGATGATCTCTTCCTGCACATCAAAGAGACAAAACCGGAATCTGCATATGGAAAATGGCTGTATGAACAGGAGATCAGGTTTTTTCAATTCGGAGGAGCTGGAAGATCGGATGAGGAAAAAAACCAACTCACACACCTCTATCAGGAACTTGGATCACTGAACAATCAATACATAAAAAATATCCGAGAAAACGTATCGCTCTCAGAAAATCTTGCAATATTACAAAAGACTGCAATTATCAGGCAGAAAATTGCATCGCTTCAGGGGTATGCAACATGGACTGACCTGATAAGTGATGAATATGGATGGATGACGAACGGGACTGGTATTTCATCCATACTTGATAAAATCACACCACTTGTGCGGGAATTTGTTCAGCCAGTAGTAAGCGGTTTGATACGAGGTAAGAACTCTCCGAACAACCTGGCATCAGTGATCTCTGATTATGAAATGGAATCATTGCTTGCCTCATCGCAGAAAGAGGAAACGCGGTATCAGGTGATGGAAGATAAGATCCCATATTACCGGACCCTCTGGCGATCACTATCCCTCATCTCCTGCCTGCTCCATGTCACTACAGAGTTTATTCCCGATGCCCGGTCATATGCTCCGGATGTTCTCCTGTTTCGGGTATCGGATGAGAAAACGAACAAAACGCTCGGATGGTTTTACCTTGATCTGACAGATCGGCCTGAAAAGTCCAGAGAATGGATGACTGTACTTATAACAGGAGGGGAGGGAAGGGGAGAGGGCCAATCAGCTCCTGTTTTCATCGTATGTGGAATACTCAGTACTTCGTCTCATGATGGAGCGATTACAAATGAAGAGTATACTCTTCTTTTTCACGAATTAGGTCATGTGTATTCCAGGATTCTTACGGCCTCGGCAGGGTCCTCACCAGTACCGGTCAATCTGCCGGTTGAACTGACCGAAGCATCGTCACATCTGTTCGAATACCTGGCCTGGACTCCTGATATCCGGGGGATTATTCTGGCATCTGATATAGGTCCGTACAATCAGACAAAATACCAGAAGAACACTCCAGCAGAAACGCATGATCCCTTCTCACCCGTCAGCCGGTGGAATTTAGGAAGGGATCTGGGAGTTGCTATTTTGGATCACCGGTTTACCCAATCACCTGAATCAGTATCATTTGGAGAGGCGTATGCTGACATCATCATGAATATCACAGGAGTTCAGGTTACCGATCAGGGAGGATATCTCCTGCGTCACCCCCATCTTGTCGGGGATACTGCAGGGACATACTGGATATATCCGGTCGGGAGGCTGTACGCAACTGTTCTTTTCTCAAAATGTATCGAGAAGGGTGTGCTTAACAGATCTATATGGAGTGAATTTATAAACAATATCCTCATTCCTGAAGATAAACATAGGATACCGGAACAGAGAATTGCAAAATTCCTGAATACCGATACAATCGATATCGTTTCTGTGATGAAACAGGGAACCAATACATCCTATGGAAAAAACTGGTCATTTGTCCCGGGATGTATTACCGAGTTGCTCACCAGAAAGGTGCCACATTCATGTATCTTCAAGCTTGTGAAATAAGATGACCCCTTTATTTCCACTGGAGCGCGGGCTGAATTGATTAAATTTTACAATTTTAGTCACCATCACAGAGATTTCATCAGACATAAACCGAATTATTTATTTCCAGTATCCCCGTTCCATGCGGGTGCCAGAACCAGTCGGATCCTCCGCTTCTATGCGAAGTAGGTTTTTTACTAATCAGCAATTTGAATCTTAAATTTGAAATTAAAGGGTTATTATGGATATTCTCATTGCGCGTTCTGATACCCATGTTTCGAACATATCATCTGCCTGCTCACTAACTTCAGGTAAATGCTAATCACGAAAATAATATCATTAAAAATCTTTTATTTTAGAGATTTGCAATTAATTTGCGGTTTTTAAAGATGTAAATGATGATACATTCAAAACATCCATACGAGTAAGAACACGCAATATATATATAGAACCACATTACAACAATTATGGTGAACCTCTATGAACGACTCCGCAGATACTCAGCATGAGAAGAAATCAGAAATGGATCAGGAAGGAGAGGAAGGCCTGATTCCGGAAGGGTCACCTCCGGAAGAGGAGAAAAGTCCTCTTGAACTACTCCGTGCAGAGTATGATGAACTCAATGACAAATATTTGCGGTTAGCAGCTGACTTTGAAAATTTCAGAAAACGTTCCATCCGTGAGACAGAGCAGCGTATAGCACAGTCAATCGGGCAATTTGCCCGTGACATGCTTGAAGTTGCGGACAGTCTTGATCGAGCGATACAGGCAGAGGGCGGAGCACACAAAGGGCTTGTTCAGATCCAGAAACTGCTGATTCAGGTCATGAAGAGACAGGGGATCGAATCATTTGAATCAGTCGGTCAGAAATTTGATCCAACCCGCCATGAAGCGATCGCAATGATCCCGTCTTCTGAGGAGGAGGGGACGATCTGTGATCAGGTCTGCAAAGGATACTGCCTGCAGGACAAGGTGATCCGTCCTGCCCAGGTTGTTGTGTCGCAAGGTACAGCACCAGTCGAACAAAAGTAATCAATCAAATATAGGAAATCATTATGGCAAGCGAAAAAATCCTCGGAATTGATCTTGGAACCACTAACTCCTGTATGGCTATCATGGAGGGAGGAAAACCAGTCGTCATACCCAATGCAGAAGGAGGCAGAACCACTCCGTCTGTCGTGGCTTTTACAAAAGAAGGGGAACGTCTGGTCGGAAGCCTTGCAAAACGTCAGGCAATTACCAATCACCAGAATACAGTCATATCAATAAAACGTGAAATGGGCACGTCCAAAAAGATTGAACTAAACGGGAAGACCTTTACTCCCCAGGAGATCTCGGCAATGATTCTGCAGAAGCTGAAGGCAGATGCAGAAGCATACCTTGGGGAAGAGATCAAGAAAGCCGTCATCACCGTTCCGGCATACTTTAACGATGCCCAGCGGCAGGCAACCAAGGATGCAGGTACGATTGCAGGGCTTGAAGTCCTCCGTATCATCAATGAACCTACGGCATCAGCACTCGCATATGGTATTGACAAGGAAGAGGATCATACGGTACTCGTCTATGACCTTGGTGGCGGTACCTTTGATGTCTCAATCCTGACTCTTGGTGATGGTGTCTTTGAGGTCAAGGCTACATCCGGAAACAACCACCTTGGTGGTGATGACTTTGACAAACGAATCATCGACTACCTTGTGGCTGAATTTAAGAAGAAAGAAGGGATAGACCTTTCAAAGGACCCCATGGCAATGCAGCGTCTTCGCGATGCAGCAGAGAACGCAAAGATTGAACTCTCCCAGAAGCAGAAAACGAATGTCAATCTCCCCTATATCACCACAGACTCAACAGGGCCGAAATTCCTGGACATTGATCTGACCCGTGCCCAGTTTGAACAGCTCATCGCTGACCTTGTTGACAGCACCATCGGACCGGTGAAGCAGGCTCTCTCCGATGCAGGTCTTAAGCCATCGGATATCGACCGTGTTCTGCTTGTCGGTGGATCAACCCGTGTTCCGATTGTACAGCAGAAGGTAAAGGAGCTGCTTGGCAAGGAGCCTGATAAAGGAATTAACCCTGATGAGTGTGTCGCAATCGGTGCTGCAATCCAGGGAGGGGTTCTTGCCGGTGAAACCAGTGACATTGTGCTCCTTGATGTCACCCCCCTGACGCTCTCCATTGAGACACTGGGTGGCATTGCAACCCCGATCATCGAAAGGAACACAACAATCCCAACCAAAAAGAGTCAGATATTCTCAACCGCAGCCGACAATCAGACCTCGGTTGAGATTCACGTCGTGCAGGGAGAACGCAAACTTGCAAATGACAACTTTACCCTTGGTCGGTTCATGTTAACCGGTATTCCCCCGGCTCCACGCGGTATACCACAGATTGAGGTTACATTTGATATTGATGCCAATGGTATCATTCACGTGACTGCAAAAGATCTCGGCACCGGAAATGAGCAGGCAATCACCATCAAAGGCAGCAAAAAACTCTCTGATGATGAGATCAAACGGATGGTTGATGATGCAAAGAAGTATGAAGAGGAGGACAACAAGAAGAAGCAGGAGATCGAACTGCGTAACAACGCAGATATGGCAGTCTTCTCTGCAGAAAAACTCCTGAAAGAGAGTGAGGATAAGATCGAAGAAGAGGATAAAACCACCATCAGGGATCATATTGCAAAGATGAAGACCGCCCTTGAAGGAACGGACTCTGATGCCATACAAAAGCAGATGGAAGAACTGACCGAGGCGGTCTTTAAAGTTACCACCAAAATCTATCAGAAAGTTCAGGCAGAGCAGGCGGCACAGAAAGGAGAGAGCAGCTCCTCCTCTGCTTCTGATGACAATGTTGTGGATGCCGACTTTACTGAAAAGAAGGAGTGAGTATAAAAAATGGCTGCGGGAGATTACTACGATATCCTTGGCGTGTCCCGCAATGCCGATGATACCGAGATAAAAAAGGCATACCGGGGCCTTGCCCGAAAATATCACCCCGATGTGAACAAAGATCCCGGGGCAGAGGATAAATTCAAAGAGATAAATGAGGCATATAGCGTCCTGTCAGATCCGCAAAAACGGGCTCAGTATGACCGGATGGGGCATGAAGCCTTTACCAATGCTTCAAAGGGATCCTATGGCGGAGGTGGATACGGAGGAGGATTCAATGCAGACTTCTCTGGGTTTGGAGATATCTTTGACTTTGCCGGGGATATTTTCGGAGGATTCGGACGTCAGCGGGGCCCGAGACGTGGTGATGATCTGCTCATGCGGATTGAAGTCACCCTTCGGGATGCCGTATTCGGTGCAGACCGTGATATAGAAGTGATGCATGCTGAGTCCTGTTCCACCTGTGACGGAACTGGTTCGGAGACGAAAAAAACCAAGAATTGTCCAAAATGTGGTGGAACAGGACAAGTAAGACAGGCAACCCAGACCCCGTTTGGTAACTTTATCAGGCAATCCACCTGTGATCTCTGTCATGGAAAGGGAAAGGTCGCTGAAAGACCATGCTCAAGGTGCAAAGGGACCGGTCATGAAAAAGTCAGACGAAAGGTATCGGTCCACATCCCCCCCGGGGTTGATACCGGCATGCGGCTCCGTCTGGAAGGGTATGGAGAGGCCGGCGATCATGGGGCACCAAATGGTGATCTCTATATTGAAATCCATGTCAAACCTGACCCACGGTTCCAACGAGACGGAGACACACTCCTGACAAAAATTCAGGTAACACCGGCACAGGCAGTACTTGGAACCACGGTTGAAGTAATCACCATAGACAACAGACACCTTGAGGTCAAGGTTCCTCCAGGAACTCAGGGAGGGAGAAAGCTTCGTATTGCCGGAGAGGGTGTCAGGAAGCGGGGCAGACCAGGTGACCTTCTCGTTGAGGTCGAAGTGATCATTCCCAAACATGTGAGCGGAGAACTCAAAGCACTCTATGAAAAGATACTCGAATTAGAGGGCAAAAAAAAACCATCTAATCTAGGAAATGAGAAGAAAGGGTTCTTTGAATCTATTCTTGGAGGATAAATCCGCTCCCTTTTCTTATCTTCACCTATCACAACACTTAAACGTTTCTGCAGGAAAAGTACAAAGTACATGGCGCGGATCCTCCTTGTTGACGATGCAGGATACATGAGGCGGCTTGTTGGTATCATGGCTACCAAAGGAGGACATGAGATTGTTGGAGAGGCAGAAACAGGTCAGATAGCAATAGAACTCTATGAAAAAGTAAAACCTGACTTGGTAATTATTGATATCCTGATGCCTGATATGAACGGCCTTGAAGCACTGAGAAGGATCCGGGAGATCGACCCTGATGCCCGCGTTCTCATGTGCACAGCATCAGAACAGTCATCACATGTACAGGAAGCATTGTCTCTTGGCGCCAAGGGGTATATCGTAAAACCCTTCACGAAAGAGGCCATCCTTTCTACCATCGAAAATGCATTTGCATCCTGAATTTTTTCAATATAATAGGAGTATGAGTGAGACTCATCCTTGAATTATCCGGGGAGCACCCGGCTATCCCTTTTGAAGAAGTAAAAGCGATTCTCCCGGTATTTGATCAAAACACCCAGGTTCTGATTGCCGAGGCACCCGCAATAGACATCCTTGACAGATTTGCGTATACGCACAGTGCGATGATCTATCATGCGACCTGTGCCGCTGATCGGGAATCCTTCATTGATATGCTCACGGGCCTGGATATTACCTCACATGAGCCGTTTTGTGGCAGAGTCAAAAAAATGGCAGATCATGGCATGAATGTACCTTCCGGAGAGCTGGAGCGACTGATCGGGTACCATATACATGGAAAGGTGTCGGTTTCAGCACCGAAGCGGATATTCAGAGCAATCATTGCCGGAGGGACCTGTTATTTTGGAGAACTTGTGTGGGAACTGGACCGGACTCCGTACCATACCCGAAAACCCGGGAAACGACCGTTCTTTCATCCGGGGGTGATGATGCCACGAATGATACGGGCACTCATAAATATGTCCGGAGCCCTGCCTGGAGAATGGATTCTGGATCCTTTCTGCGGCACCGGAGGGACCCTTATTGAAACATCACTGATCGGATGCAGGGCCGCAGGTACTGATGCAGACCTGGAGATGATTGCAGGGAGCAGAAGAAACCTTCCTGCCGCCATGGCCGCAATTGCAGATGCCCGCCATCTTCCGTTTCCTGATCAATCCATCGATCATGTTGTATCCGATCTTCCCTACGGTCAGTCGGTTACCATTATAGGAAACGGGCTCAATGATCTCTATCAGCTGGCACTCTCGGAGATAAAACGGGTGGTAAAAAAAGGAAACCATTCAGTCCTGGTAACGCACCAGGATATCAGACCACTTGCTGAGCAGTACTGTGAGATCATCGGATATTACGAACAACGAGTACATAAAAGTCTTACCCGACGGATTCTTGTTATCAGGTAATCCGGTTCGCAGGGTTTTATAAACCGGGTATATCCAATCAGGTAAAAATATGGCATTTACGTTCTTCTTTCGCGATGCCCAGACATTAAATCTGGCTATAGATCATTTTTTGCCTTTTGTGCAAAGCAGACGGTCAATTACCATCTGGAGTGCAGGCTGTGCTATGGGTCAGGAGCCGTATACCTTTGCCATCCTGCTTCGTGAGCGAATGGGGCCGTACCTTTTCAGGAATGTCAAAATATTTGCAACCGATATTGATACCTACAACCAGTATGTGCAGATAATCGGGACCGGAAGATATCCGGAAAAAGACCTCCAACGAATTCCTCCGGAAATATTCCAGGCATACTTCAGAACAGATCCCCAGGATCCCGGATATGTGTATATCGCTGATGAGATCCGTAATGCTGTTGAGTTTAAAAAACATGACCTCCTGACCTTTGAGCCGATCAGAACAGGCATTCATATGATTATTTGCAAAAATGTTCTGCTCCATTTCTCTGCCGAAGAGCGTCTCCAGGTCTGGAAAATGTTTTGGAATGCTCTTGAATACGGGGGTTTTATGCTTCATGAGCACACACAAAAACTTCCTGAAGAACTGAGCGGACTCTTTGATCAGATCGTCATGAACGCACAGATATTCAGGAAAAAATAGAATCATGCTGGTGAGAAACCTTACTGAAAAGAGCGATTATTACACCTCAAATGTGTGGCATATCTGCGGTACATATCATGCATTATCAGACCTGAATACGCTCATCGACGTCGGCCGAGATCCTGTGATTATGGAATCGCTTGAGACGATCAGGTGCGGGCTTGGGAAACGTCCGGTAGAGCAGGTAATTCTGACACATTCTCATTTTGATCATGCAGGAATGCTGCCAAAAATCAGGGAGAAATACAACCCGCATATATATGCCCACCCCCTGAGCAGAAATGACGAAACCACACCACTTGCCGACCGGCAGAAGATCCAGATCGGAGAACAGGAATGCATGGTTGTCTATGCACCTGGTCATAGTGAGGACTCATTATGTATCGTGTGTGAAGAAGAACATCTGCTCTTTTCCGGAGACGTGCCGCTGAGAATCTATTCACATGACGGAGAATTTTCAACGCAGTTTCTGGATGCCTATGAACTCTTTGTATCGGTGGGGATACAAACCATATACCCCGGTCATGGAGACCAGATCACCTGCAATGTCCCCCATCTCATGGAAGAATCACTGAAAAATATCCGCAAAAGCAGGATTGTGTGACAGATGGATATTGAAAACCTTACCCGGCAGAGTACCATATATACATCCAATGTATGGTTCTGCTCCTGTAATGACGCCAATGAGGGGGGAGTTCTTATCGACACCGGATGTGATCCGGGTATCCTTGAATATCTGCAAGAACAAAAAAAGAGATTAGGCAGAAACCCGGTCAGTCAGATAATTCTTACCCATAACCATTACGATCATGCCCGACTATTAACGGAGATCAAAAAAGAGTACGGCACGACAGTATATGCCTCCTCACCGTACGCAACAGGAATTGACCGGATTCTGAGTGATGGTGATGTTATCAGATGTGGCATTTATCATTTTGAGATTATTGCAATACCTGGCCATACATCCGATTCAATCTGTATATACTGTCCGGAAGAAGAGATTTTATTTTCAGGAGACACCCCCATGATGATATGGGGCACTGATAACACCTATGAACAGGCATTTATTCGTGGATTTGAAGAACTTGCAACGAAAAAATTCCATACTATCTACCCCGGACATGGAGAGATAATCGCGACAGGTGTTGCAGACCTTATCAGAAATTCTCTTGTCAACCTGCATAAGAGCCGGGTTATCAAATAATCGCCTATTTACTGAAAAAATCAGAGGACGTTAAATACTCCCGTGTGCACACGTTAATACTGCGTTTATTAAAAATTCCGGGTAGGGATTTAAATCCTCTTCAGAATGAGGAACTCTTTTTACTCCCAGGATCCGACCAAGTGTCTGGTAGTCTTTTTTGTATTATCCATCCTACATGTATTGACATATTGCAGATATGATATCATGATATTGCAAATTATGCACCGTTTTGAAAAAATTTTCTTTCGAATTCTGAATTTATGAAGACGCTCATACTCGGGGGAGGCCTGTGCGGCGTAACCCTTGCCCGAATCCTCTCCCAAAAAGGCGAGGATGTAACCGTTCTGGAGCAGGAACCAGTGCCTGGAGGACTGTGCAGGTCTCAACAAACAAATGGATTTACCTTTGATATTGGAGGGTCGCACATTATCTTTTCCAGAGATACAGAAGTTCTCCGGTTTATTCATGATGTTCTTGGTGCAAACAGAGCCGAACGTGTCCGAAATACCAAAATCTTCTATAAAGGAAGATATGTGAAGTATCCATTTGAGAATGCTCTCCATGAGCTTTCCAAAGAGGACTGCTATAACTGTCTCCATGAGTTTATAAAGGCCCTTATTGCGTCGGAAAAAGGAGATATGCGTCCCCCCTGCAACTTTGAGGAATGGATACTTCAGACATTCGGGAAGGGTATTGCAGATGCCTACCTGATACCATACAATACCAAGATATGGAATTATCCGCCACATCTCATGTCTGCTCACTGGATGGAAGGGAGGGTTCCCCGTCCACCGGTTGAGGATATCATCAAATCCGCAGTCGGAATTGAGACTGAAGGGTATACTCACCAGGCAGTCTTTTCATATCCGGTTACCGGCGGCATTGAGGCGCTCATTCATGCGATCGCTGCCCCGGTCAGGGAACGGATTCTGACAGGGTTTCGTGTCACACACATAACCGAAAAAACAGGTGGATATGAGGTATCTGACGGGGTAAGAACCCTGAACGGTGACCGGATTATCAGTACAATTCCCCTTCAGAATTTGATCTCCTGCCTGAGCAGCATACCAGATGACGTTATGCAGGCTGTTGCTGCTTTGAAATATAACTCCGTCATGGCAATCGGGATTGGAATAAAAGGAGAAGTGCCGCCATATTCCTGGACCTATATTCCTGATGCACATGCCTCGCTTGCCAACCGGATATCATTCCCTTCGAACTTTTCAAAAACCACAGCACCTTACGGGTGCTCGTCTGTTCTTGCCGAGATCACGTATAATGAAGGCGATAAGACATCACGCATGACAGATGATGAGGTCACGAGCCATATTATCTCGTCACTCTCTTCTCTCGGCCTTTTTACTCCGGATCAGGTTGTTACCACGCAGATTACCAGAAATAAGTTTGCATACGTTGTGTACGACCTTGATTATATCAGGAATATTACAATAATCCGGCAGCACTTTAAAAGCCGGGGTATCCCACTCGTCGGACGGTTTTCACAGTTTGAATACCTGAATATGGACGGTATCATCCGTTCAGTCCTGAATTATGTGAATGAACTGGCATGAAGATCAATTTTGTCGTTGAAGACATGTTTGTGTTTAAGTATATCGGTTGCTCAACCGTAGCGCGGACACTCTATCACGGCCTGAAAAAGCAGAATGGGATCGATCTGACCTGGGAGCGGTACAAATTTCACGCAGATATCTCACATTACCACACCTTCGGACCAATCGCCCTCTTAAACCGTCGGCTGGCATCCGGTAAGAAGATCCTGACCGCTCATTCAACCCCCCGGGTAAATATCGGAAATCTGGCACTTACGAAAACTATTAACAAACGGTATCCTGAAATTTTCCACAAGTTTGATCATATCATCACGATCTCAGAGGCATGTGAGAAAGAGGTGCGGGAGATGGTTCCCGACGTTCCGATTACACGGATTCCAAACGGGATAGACCGGGAGTACTTCTCCCCTTCATCTGAAAAACGGGACGCATTCAGGGATTTTTGGAGCATTGCTCCTGAAGAACGTGTCGTCCTGACGGTAGCTCAAATCAGTCCGAGAAAAGGATTTTATGACTTTATGAAACTTGCATCAAGGAATTTGGATACGCGGTTTATATGGGTAGGGGGGTTTCCTTATGGGCTGATGTCAAAGGATTATCTGAAAATCAAGACAATGATCCAGAGAAAGCCGGAAAATGTCCTGTTCACAGGGTTTGTCAGGGATATTACAGAGGCATATTGCGCAGCTGATGTTTTTCTGATGCCAACATATGCCGAAACCTTCGGACTTGCGGTACTTGAAGCACAGGCGTGTGGCCTCCCGGTCATAGCACGGGATATTCCTGAATTTCATGAGATTTATAAAGACTCTATACGCTATTTCAAAACTCCTGATGATGCCCATAACGAGCTTGCAGATGAGCAACAACTGCGCAGATGTGCTGCAAAGGCGCGTGAATACTCATCGCAATACGACATCCAAAAGATCTGTCGCGAACATCTCTGCCTGTATGAAGAACTGGTCCTAACATGATATCTGTAGTGATTCCCTCGTTTAATGAAGAAGAACGCATAGAGCGGTGTCTGAAATCCTTACAAAATCAGGATTTTCCGCGTGATGAATATGAGATTATTGTGGTGGATGGTGGATCAAAAGATAAGACGCGTGAGATCGCAGAGAAGTATGCTGATCTTGTCTTTATTCAGACCAGTCCAAAGGTGGGAGGTGCCCGAAATGACGGAGCATTACGCTCAAGAGGAGACATTATTGCAACAACCGATGCTGATACCATCCTCCCGTCAGACTGGCTTTCCCGAATAAAAAAGGGATTTGAGAATCCTGATGTGATTATGCTCTACGGCCCGGTAAAGCCTATTGAAGCAACCATAAAAAACAGGTTTTATCTCTTCCTTGCCAATGGATTCGCCCATATCGGGTACCTGACCGGAACAGTTCTCTTTACCCTTGGATGTAACAGCGCTTTCAGGGCAGAGTCATTTAAAAAGGCCGGAATGTACCGGGTATCAGATGCCGGAGATGATCTTGAGATCGCCCATCGGATGAGACGAATTGGTACGGTGAAATTTGACCGAAAACTGTTCGTGAGCTTCTCTATGAGGAGATATGACCAGTTTGGCGCTCTGAAATCTTTGTATGAATGGTTTTACATCGTATTTCATGGTGGTGACGCTGAAAAATACCAGTATACAAAACGCGAATACCGATGAATAAGAGAAAACACGAGTATTAATAAAGTGGAATATACAACTCAATATACAACAGGTATTATTAAGATCACAATAAACTCTCTCCAACCTGGCATGCATCCATGTTTGATACAAAAAAAGGTCCTCTGACGGAGATTCTCGTTGTTGAAGATGATGATATCATCGCAGCTCTTATCGAAAGATTTCTTCTTCAGCGGGAGTACGTTGTTTGTGACAAGGTTGCATCCGGGGAAGATGCCATCTATAAGACCGCCGAACATCTTCCTGATCTGGTCCTCATGGATATCAATCTTGCCGGGAAGATTGATGGAATTACTGCGACGAAGTTCATTACCGCCATATTTCATATCCCGGTTATCTTTTTGTCAGGTCAGGACGATGAGACAACCCTTGAACGGGCAACTCTGGCTGAACCGGCAAGTTTTATCATCAAACCATTTAATGCGAAGGATCTCTACTCAAATATTGAGATCGCGCTTCATAATGATCGCATTCTCAAGCGATCAAAGGATTATCAGGGAGGGAAGATAAGACGGATAGCACGTGCAGCGTTATCAGAACTGGATGCGTATTTCATCCTTGACAAACGCGGGCGGATTGTATTTATCAATCCCTATGGCGAGCACCTCCTGAATGTTCACCGAAACGACGTCATCTTAAAACCAATCGGAAAATATCTTACCTTTTATGACACCAGGCAGAATATTGTATTTACCGATACCTTTCAGGATGTTATCAGGGAAAGCCTGGTTCTTGGCGTTCGGCAGCACATTGCAGTAAAGATGAGTGATAATACATTCCGGCATGTTGTCCTGCAATCAACCTCGATCAGGGATTCAGAGAATGAGACCATCGGGATGATTGTCAGGATGCATATGAAGACGAAAAGTGAGATATGAATACCTTCATATCTTATGAATGGTAACATATACTGGCACCTCTGGTCCCGGTAGGGTAGTGGATATCCTAGAAGCCTGCGGAGCTTTTGACCTGGGTTCAAGTCCCAGCCGGGACGTAATTTTTTCTTCTGAAAAATTATATTCGTCAGATCGTGAACCAAAAAAATTTAAAAATTTATTTATTCAGCTTTTTCCGAACCATTCTCGCCTGAAGGCCGTAATACATTGAATACCCGATTGCATCCGTCTGGTCAATGGTTGTCGAATCAAATGATGCAACATCAATCGAATAAAACGAATCCGGTGATGAACGACCAAGCACAGTGACCGATCCCTTGTATAACCGGAGATCAACCGTTCCATTTACACGCTTTTGAGTCGTGTCAATGAAGGCATTTAACGCATCCCAGAGCGGTTCATATATCAGACCATAATAGGCAAGTTGTGCCCATTTTGCATCAACACTCTGCTTGAATGCATACTCTTCCCTAGTCAGTACCAGACGCTCAAGGTCTGCATGTGCTGTCAAAAGGACATTCGCAGCCGGATGCTCATATATCTCGCGTGCCTTGATACCGAGTACCCGGTTCTCCATCATGTCATTGCGTCCGATACCATGACGGCCTGCAATCTGGCCCACCGTACGAATAAGATCTGCACCTTTCATCCGTTTCCCGTCAAGAGCCACCGGAATACCGGCTTCAAAGGTTATGGTAAGGATCTCAGGTTCATCCGGTGCCTTGAGCGGGGAAACAGTCCATGCATAGATCTCCTCTGGTGGATGGAACGCAGGATCTTCAAGTCTGCCACCCTCAATGGAACGGCTCCAGAGATTTTCATCGACAGACCAGGGTTTCTCCTTGTCAACCGGAACCGGGATACCATGCTCTGCTGCATACCCAATCTCCCATTCACGGGTCATATTCCGTTCACGGATAGGTGCAATAACTTCAAGACCGGCAGCACGGAAGACAACATCAAATCTGAGCTGATCATTTCCCTTTCCGGTACATCCATGTGCAACCGCAGTCGCCTTTTCCTTTTTTGCAATCTCAACAACTGCTTCAGCAATAACCGGACGGGCAAGGGATGTTCCCATCGGGTACCCTTCATACAGACCATTGGCCTTAATGGACGGCATCAGACACCGATCGACAAACTGGTCGATCAAATCCACAGTATAATGCCGATCTGCAAATTTATTCCCCTTCTCTTCGGCAACGGTAATCTCTTCCTTACGCTGACCAACATCAGCGGCTACCGTTACCACCCGGTCATATCCATACTCCTCTTTTAAAAGAGGAATACAGATAGATGTATCAAGACCGCCGGAATATGCCAGTACTACTGTTCCTTTTCCCATGGAAATTTCACCGGTTTATCTCCTACATATGAGTGTCAATAGAAGAAAAAACCGCACGTAAAATTAGAAGAAGGAAGGAGATTTCAGCGACCGATATAATGCTGAAGCGGTTCAATTGTCAGGTTTTCTTCCCGGACTGATTGTATCGCCTCTGCTGCTGCAACCGCTGCCTGGAGTGTGGTAATATAGGGGGTTCCATAATCGACTGCCACCCGCATTATCTGCTGATGATCATGTCGTGACTTCTTGTCAGCAA
>NZ_DAONKG010000023.1:0-18500 GCF_035406105.1 Methanospirillum sp. | reverse complement strand
CGTAGTAGCCGGTTTTATTCCTCTCTTTTTACTGAGTATGCTTCTTGTCATTCTCTCAAAGACAACAATTGCATTTCTCGCGTTCTGGGAGATTATGGCAATCCTCTCATTCTTCCTTGTACTTACCGAATTCGAAGAAGAAAAAACCAGATATGCAGCGCTGTTTTATCTGGCAATGACCCAGCTCTCCACAGTCTTTGTTTTTCTTGGGATACTTCTGCTTTTTGTGCATACTGGATCCTGGGCATATCCGGTCGCATTACCCCTTTCAGATCCATATATGGCCGCCTCATTTCTCTGTCTTTTCCTGGGAATTGCAATAAAAACAGGGGTGATTCCTTTTCATAAATGGCTCCCCCATGCTCACCCCGCTGCTCCATCCCCTGTGTCGGCCCTGATGTCAGGGATGATGATTAGTACTGCTCTGTATGCGTTATTCCGGGTGGTGACCGGCTTTTTTGTCATGGATTTAGTATATGGTTTTCTCATCCTTGCATTTGGATGTCTTACGGCGGTTCTCGGAGTCATGTATGCCTTAAAGGAGCAGGATATCAAAAGTCTCCTGGCATATTCCTCGATTGATAATACCGGCATCATCCTTGTCGGAACTGGTCTCTGGGCTGTGTTCTCTGCATACGGATTATCTGTCCCGGCACTCATGGCACTGATCGGAGCGATCTTCCATACCATTAGTCATGGATTCTTCAAAGGGCTCTTGTTCCTGACCGCAGGTTCAGTCTGTCAGGCTGCACATACCAGAAATATTGATGAACTCGGGGGGATTCTGGTCCGGATGCCCTTGACCGGGGGACTATTTTTCATCGGGGTTCTGTCGATCACCTCCATTCCCCCTTTCAGCGGGTTTGTGGGTGAGTTTCTGATTCTGCAATCACTTATCAGCGGGTTGTCTGAGCCATCTCCACTGCTTCAGATTATTATCATTGTTGTTCTCTCCCTCTTTAGTCTGACCGGATCACTGACTGTTACGACCTTCGTAAAAGCATTTGGACTCACCTTCCTCGCTCTTCCCCGGTCGGAAGGGGCAACCCGGTCCCATGAGGTTCCCTGGCCGATGTATGCCGGACCTGGAGTACTTGCCATCATGAGTGCAGTTCTTGGTATCTTCTCAAATCAGATCCTGTATCATGCAGGGTATCGAGACCTGCTTCCGGATTTTTTTGTTCTGTTTTTGGTTCTTCTTGTAACTATGGTTCTGGTATATGCCGCAGTCTGGTCTTTTGCTTCACGAAAAACCCGGATTACCCGGACGTGGGACTGTGGTATGATGGCTCCGTCAAGCAGAATGGAATATACCGGTTCAGGGTTTACTGAGCCTGTGGTCAGGTTTTTTTCAGGGGTATACCGGACACGGATATGGTCTACCCGAAAATTTCTGGACCAGAATCAGTGTCTGTTTCAATCAGGAACTGGTGGCATACACCTTATGAAATTCTTTGAGGAGTATCTGTATCTGCCGGTTGCACGAAGAATCGATCTGTTTGCCGCTGCTGTCTCCTCCCTTCAGAACGGGAATGTCGATCGGTATGTTCTCTGTGTCTTCTGCACAGTACTTCTCCTCATCCTCATCCTGGGGTGGTCGGCATGAATGGTGAATCGGTCATCTTTGGAGTCTTGAATATTGCTTTTGTCCTTCTGATATCGCCATTTTTTATGATGGTGATTAAGAGAGTAAAAGCACGGGTTCAATGCAGAACCGGTCCGCACCTTCTCCAGGGCTATTATAATCTTGCAAAACTCTTCACCAAGGAGACATTGTATTCAGAATATGCCGGGTTTATCTCCCGTATCGCTCCTTATGCTACTCTATCAATACTGCTGGTTGCTGCTCTTCAGATCCCACTCTTTTGGATACCCGGCGAGGAGCTGATCACAGCGAATATTCTTGTTTTCCTCTATCTTCTTGTTGCCGGCCGGCTCCTCATCGCGCTGCTTGGTCTGGATACCGCGAGCACCTTTGGAGGGATGGGCAGTTCCCGGGAGATGAGTCTGTCTGCAGTTTTTGAACCGGTGACGGTAATCGTCTGTGCTGCACTGGTCTACGTAATGGGAAGTTTCTCCATTCATGAGATATTCAGGACTGCTCATGCTATGTTTCCGGTGTTCAGTCCAACGGTCCTTCTCCTCTCAGTGCCCCTCTTTATCCTGATTATTGTAGAGACCGGGCGTGTACCAGTGGATAATCCCGAAACCCATCTTGAATTGACAATGATTCATGAGGGGATGCTGCTGGATACGTCAGGAAGAAATCTGGCTCTCTTTGAACTGTCTCAAGCAGTAAAACAGACTCTTCTGATGACAATTCTTATCAACGTAGTCTTCCCGGTAGGAATTGCCCTTGATCTCTCCATACCTGCATGTATACTCGGAGCAGTTCTCTTTGTCGTGAAAGGGACCATTCTTTGTGTGATTATCGGGTTCTTTGAATCTGCATATGCAAAGATGCGTCTCTTCCAGATTCCGAATTTCTTTATGATAGCGTTTTTCTTTTCGATTCTTACGATATTTATCGAGGTGATACTATGATACTTACAGAAATGGCACCAGCATGGATCAGAATCTGCCTTATTCTGACTCTGGTGTCCGGCGGATTTCTCCTTTCGTCAAGAAATCTTAGAAATCTGGTCAGAACATATCAGGTTCAGTCATTCCTGCTGGTTCTGATAGCCCTTGGTCTGACGGCTCTTGAGCAGAACATGGTCCTCCTCCTTGTCGCGGCTCTGACCCTCATCTCCAAGGTATGTGGAATCCCGTATTGTATTGGGTTCATTCAGAAACGGATGAGTCTCAAGCAGGATCTAACATTCTCCTATCTGCGCCCTCCTGGTGCTCTCATGCTCAGCATACTCATCATTTTGCTGGTCTATATCTGCTTTGCCCGTATCCTTGAGTCGTTATATGAAGCAAACAGTCTGTTCTTCTTAGGCTCGGTAATTGGTGTTTCACTGGTTCTGATGGGGCTTATTGCTGTATGTACCAGGAAGATGGCTATTTCCAAGGTTCTCGGGTACCTGTCAATGGAGAATGGCGTCCTTGCATTTGGTTTGTTTGTCACGGAACTTCCGTTTTTCATCGAGTTTGTTGTCATCATCGATCTCATCATTCTTGTGCTGCTGACATCAATCATGACCGTCGGTATAGATTCGTCAATTGAGGAGTATAAAGACCGGATGCAGGAGTTCCATCTCTGGTCAGAAGAGGGAGGGATATCATGATAGCTATCCTGTACCTTATTCTTGCATGTGTAATTCTGCTCCTGCAATTCATCATGAGGAAACACCGGTCAGTGAGTATGCTTGGTGTTCTCCATCCGGTGATATCGCTTGGTATTACCGTGTATCTCATCGGAACACCTGCACAATGGAATGCATCTTCGTTCTTTCTGATTGATCACCTGAGCCTTTTTATCATGCTCATCACCAGCATTATCTTCGCTGCAGCAGCTATCTATGCAGTCGGGTACATCGATGGGCTGGTAAAATCAGGAGATCTTGAGAGAAGAAGTCTTCGGATTTTTTATTTCGGTTTCTCACTGCTGCTCGCCGTTACCACTATGGCCATTTTCACCCCGAATATTGCCTTGTTCTGGATTTGTGCTGAACTTACAACCGTCCTCTCAGCACTGCTCATTGCAATCCTGGCACTTCGGGCAACAATTGACGCATCCTTAAAGTATATCTTCATCTGTTCAACCTCGATGCTCTTTTCGTTTATCGGGATTATATTCCTCTTTGAAGCGGTCAGGAATAAGACCGGTGCTGGAAGCCTTGAGTGGACAGATATTATGAGGCAGGCAGCAGGTCTTGAGACCGGGATGGTCTGGATAGCCTTTGTCTTCTTCTTTATCGGGTTTGCGGCAAAGTCTGGAATAGTGCCATTTCATACATGGCTTCCTGAAGCTCATGCAAAGGCACCTTCAGCGGTCAGTGCCGTTCTTTCAGGAGCAATTCTTAATATTGGCATGTATGGAATTATCCGTATGACAGGCATTATGAAAGACACAGCGGTCTTTGCACAGGTATCAGTACTGCTCCTTATCTTTGCCATGATCACCATGGGAGTTGCCTGCCTGTCCATGCTCAGACAGAAAAAACTCAAACCACTCATCGCATTCTCATCTATCGAGAATATGGGGTTCATATTGCTTGGTATCGGTATCGGAAGTCCTGTTTCTCTCTTCTGGGTACTGTTTCATATGATGGGACATTCCTGCATCAAGGCAGGGCTCTTCTTCTCGGCCGGGATTCTTCACCGTCAGTACAAACTCCCTACCCGTACCGGTGAGGATGAGATTGGAGATCTCTTTTTGCTTCAGCCCTTTGCTGCCGGTACTCTGATGGCCGGTTTTGCAGCACTTATGGGCATGCCACTTTTTCCCCTTTTCCTCTCAAAAGTCGGCATTCTGCTCTCGAGCACTGCGATCTCGGTCTGGATACCAGCCCTTGTGTTGGTTCTATTTGCCTGTGCAGCAGTGGCACTTATCAGGTTTTATCTCCCGATAATGGCGGCCAGGTTTCCATCAGGAGAAGGGCCGGTTCCATACACCGCTCCCCTTTCCATGAAACTCCCCATCGTCATTCTGCTGCTTCTCTCTCTCATGATTGGTACCGTAATGATTCCGGGAGAAGAGGCATTTCTGACTGCTGCTGTAATTGATTGTGGATTTGGGGGGCAGATATGACCGGCATACATGCACACTATTCGGCGCTTTCCCTGCCTGCTGAATGGCTGATACGGGAAGATGCAACCACGATCTCCTATGCTGTGCCAGATGATCAAATGCCTGACATCGCTGAGATTCTTTTAGCTCTTGAGTCCAGGCTGGTCTGGATTTTCTGCACAGAGGCTGCTGACCAGGATTTATTTATACTCTGGTATGTCTTTGAACTTCAGGAGATGAGAAAATATCTTGTTCTGGTGGTCACTACCAATAAACCGGTATCACTGGCAAAGATATATCCGGCAGCCAGCCGTTTTGAACGGGCAATTTCAGACGGATTTGGTCTGCACTTTACTGGATCCGCAGATAATCGCAGACTCTTTCTTCACGAGGCATATCCGGAGGATTTTCATCCGCTCAAAAAAGATTGGAAGAACGCTCCCATCAGTCCTTTAGAAAATCCAGTTCCGTATGAATTCCGGTCGATGGAAGGTACCAGTATCTATCAGGTCCCGGTAGGGCCGGTACATGCCGGAATCATAGAGCCAGGTCATTTTCGGTTCTCGGTTATTGGTGAAGAGATTTTAAATCTTGAGATTCGTCTTGGATATCTGCATCGGGGCATTGAAAAACTGGCCGAAGGGTGCAGCCCGGAACACGTGGTCCGGATTGCAGAATCTGTCAGCGGAGATGAATCGGTTGCCAATGCATGCTGTTATGCCATGGCGGTAGAACAGATATGTTCCCTGTCTCTTCCTCCCCGTGCACTCTATCTTCGCGGTCTTCTCCTTGAACTTGAGAGATCCTGGTCACTTCTCTCAGATCTTGCCGGGATGGTCACTGATGTTGCGTTTTCTGCAGCAGCCAGCCGCTTCCTTATCCTGAGAGAAGTACTCCAGCGTGCCTGTACGCAGCTGACCGGTTCACGGTTTCTGAAAGGGATCATCATTATTGGAGGTATCAGTCAGGATATTCCGGATGGTCTCCTGTATGAGGTGAAGGATACGGTCATGCAGGTTCGGACCGAACTTGAAAAACTCCTCTCCTGGACTCTCTCTGTTCCGTCTGTTATTGATCGGTTCTCTACAACCGGTGTCGTGCGGGAACCATTCATTGATCCCCTCGCTCTTTCCGGTCCGGTTGCACGGGCAAGCGGAAGGGCACTTGATGTCAGGAGCGATCATCCCTATGGTCTGTATGATATCATTCCGGTTTCACCGGTTATCAAAATGACAGGCGATGTCCTGGGACGGTTTGCGCTGAAAGGAGATGAGATCCTTGCATCGCTTGCCTATATCAATGAACTTATTCCTCTTATCCCGAATGGATCGGTTCATATTGAGTATGAGATTGTGGACGGCTATGCCCTAACCGCGATCGAATCCCCCCGAGGCCGGACCCTGTGCTATGTCAGGATTCTGGGGGGCATCATTGATCGGTTCTCTCTGTCGACGGCGTCATTCTGTAACTGGCTTGCACTTGAGCATGCAGTACAGGGAAATATCGTCCCCGATTTTCCTGTGATAAATAAGAGTATGAATCTCTCATATGCAGGGACTGATTTGTGAGGTCTATCATGAATATTTTCAGTTGTATTCTCAAAAAACCTGATAATGTCAAGGTTTTTACGCCTGATCCTCAATTTGAATCCGCCGGTCGGATGCTGCATGCAGAGATCGACCGGGTATTTAAAAGAAGTATTGCCATCAGGGAGGTTGATTGTGGGAGTGATAATGCAGCCGAGATTGAGCTTGCCAACCTTTCTGCACCCCACTATGATGTTGAGCGGTTTGGTATCAGTTTTGTTGCCTCCCCCCGGCATGCAGATATTCTGGCTGTAACCGGTGTGGTCACTCATGGCATGAAAGAAGCGCTGATAAAAACGTATGAGGCAACACCAGATCCAAAATTTGTCATTGCAGTTGGTGATGATGCCTGCACCGGGGGTATCTATAACGGAACATATGCAGTCGTCGGCCCGGTTGATGCTGTACTTCCGGTTGATCTAAAGATTCCGGGAAAACCTCCGACACCAGATGCGATTATTGAGGGTCTCCTTACACTGATGCGGTCTGCAAAAAAGAGATAATCATTTGGAGAATCGCTTTTTCGGAACATCAGACTGTTTTCTTCCTCTTTTTGCCACAAGTCTGATCCGTCCGATTTGTGCACCATTCAGGACATTAATGACCTCTTTGACAGAGGATTCAGGAACATCAATATAGGTTGCCGTCTGTCCGATTCTTATGTTACCGATATCGTTCTGAATATTCTTCCCGCTGTTTCTGACAATCTGCAGGATATCCCTGACCAAAATTCCATCCTGTCGTCCGGCTGAAAGCCTGACCACTGCCTGTTCGCCGAGATATTTCTCAAGTTCGTCCTCTTTTTCTGTTGCAATTCCTGCTGCAATCATCAGAAGCGAGGTTGCAAGGGCGACGGGGTCAGCACCCGCTGCGAGTTTTTCCTCTATCATCGGACGGCAGAAGGAGAGATCCCCGGTTTTCATCAGTTCATCCGCATCGGCAAGGGTGGCTGTTGCCTTCTTTCCTCCTATCTCACGAAGGGTCGGGATGGGGAGGGGTTCTGGTTCAGCTCTCGTACTTCTTCTGACATCCCGAAGTCTGTATCGTTCGCGAGGACTGACAAAACTGATAGCCCGTCCGGTTCTTCCTGCCCGTGCAGTCCGTCCGATACGATGAACATAATACTCGTCATCCTGGGGGAAGTCAAAGTTACAGACCAGGTCTATCTCTTCAACATCAATCCCACGGGCTGCGACATCAGTAGCAATCAGTATCTCAAGTTGTCCCTTCCTGAACGCATTCATGACTTTATCACGCTGCGTCTGAGCCATACCCCCGTGGAGCCCGTCAGCGAGGAACCCTTCAGCCTTCAGGGCACTTGCAACCGCGTCCACAGCGATCTGGGTGTTACAAAAGATAATGGTCCGCTGGGGCTGGTAGAATTCAAGGACCCTGATGAGTGTATCGGCTTTTGCCGGCTCCCTGACTTCAATATAATATTGTTCGATCTGGGGAACAGTCAGTTCCTGGTGGACCATCTTGACGTCGATGGGATCTTTCTGGAACCGACGTGAGATGTCGAGAATTTCCGGGGGGAACGTTGCCGAAAGGATGACTGTCTGGTGCTCTGCCGGAGTATGCGATAGTATTTCTTCAATATCATCTCGAAATCCCATATCAAGCATCTGGTCTGCTTCATCGAGCACCACTAACGAGACGGTATCAAGCCTGAGGGTGCCTCGTTTGATATGATCAATAACTCGCCCCGGTGTTCCGATAATAATCTGAACTCCTCGTGATAAGGCCTTAATCTGTCGTTCTATTGGCTGTCCGCCGTACACCGGAAGAATTGAGATGCCTTTTTTGTGCATCGAGAGTTTATTAAGTTCTGCTCCTACCTGCACGGCGAGTTCTCTGCTTGGACAGAGGACGAGGGTCTGTACATTTTTGTTTGTCGGCTGACAGAGTTCGATTGCGGGGATACCAAATGCAGCAGTCTTACCTGTTCCGGTATATGCCTGTCCTGCTACATCTTTTCCAGTGAGAATGAGGGGTATAACCTGTTGCTGTATAGGGGTTGGTTCTTCGTATCCGATATCACGAATGGCTTTCATGATTCCAGGTGAAAGCTGGAGTTCTGAAAAAGAAGGTATTTCCATCGCATATTCTGCGTCCCACGGACATATAAGGATGATGGTTTGATCCGGAAAATGACCTTGCAGAATTCAATTTTTCATTTTAAAATCCAGCCAGGTGACCTTGTCGCGGCTGATTATGCTGATGATCCACAGGTATTTATAATACCGTGATAAGCATTGCAACCACCCAGGGGATGATAAGATTATCATCTACAGGGCTCAGCAGTTCTACAAAGCCGGCAACAAGCGAGATGAGGATTGAATAGAGCGGGGGTGCAATGAGGGAGAGGAGGGCCATGGTAATAATTACTCCTCCTAAAAATCCTTCAAAGGTCTTATTTTTCCATATCCGGTGTTTTCCAAACCGGATGCCAAAGATGGTAGAAAAACTGTCAAGTACCGCAAGGACTGCAACAGATACCGCAGCAACTACCGGTGGAAAGAACATGAGGGTTACAAGAGCACTAAACACAAAGAAAAAAGCCCCTTTTCCGGGAAATTCTCCTTCACGCTCCATGTGATGAATAAGTGTGCTGATAACCGGGATGGTATGTCCTTTCATGCACAGATCAATGAGTATCAGACCGATGTACAGGGAAAAGCCGATGATCATTGCGGCATGATATGTTGGGACTATGAAGATTATACCTGCAACAAGAAGTCCGAATACCAGGTGGGATGTTTTGCGCAGGTACTCGTTCATGCGTACAGAGTGTCAGACAACCTGATAAGATGATCCCTTTCCGGGATTCCGGAAAGGAAAAAGGCTGGTGAAAAAAATCGAGGATGATTACTCATCCTTGAATATGTTGATAAAGATGGAATCGGTTCCGGTTGCATCAAGCCGGGCACGTTCTGCCTTCTCCTCAACGAATGCATGGATTGGCGGAGTCATGTCAATACCCGGAGTATGCTTGAACTGCTTCTCAATCTCAACCTGTTGAGAGTGCATAAAGAGCGCGTTGCGGATGTCCATGGAACAGAGTTCCTCACACTGGCCACAGTTGATACATGAGTCAGAGATGTGTGCAAATCTGATCAGGTGGAACATGAAGCCTGGCGGGAGCTGACCTGGAGTGATATACCAGGGCTTCTTTGTTGAACACTCAACACAGTAGCAGATTGGACAATTCTCGACACAGGCGTAACACTTGATGCACCGTGAGGTCTCATTCATCAGGAGTTTTAACCGATCCTTGCCCTTTCCAAGTGATGCAAAGTCTTTTGCACGCCACTCATCACCGAGTTTGAGCATGGCCTTCTCAACCTTGCTCCGCATCTCAATGCCTTTTGGATCAGCTGCTGCAACTTCTACAACTCCCTTTGCCTGGGCGTCGGAGAGGAGTTTTGCACCTTTCTCTGAGCATACCTCGACAAAGGTTGCCTTTCCTGCCTTGTCTCCGATGACTCCCCAGTTACCGCATGCAAGATCTGCCTGGCGGGGGATTTTCATCTTGCACCGGCGACAGTTGGAACGGCGTCCGTATCCTTCCTCTTCAAGTTCATCGATCTTGATACCCTTGTGTCCGCCTTCGTACTCGATGATGAACTGACCCTTGTCGATCTCTTCCTTATGAACGGTGTCAGGATCAACGCCGAACTTCTCAGCAATCATCTTCCGTGCACCGACCGGACTTACCGATCCACCACAGTTGACACCAATCATGACAATGTTGTCAAGGTTTACCTGGTTTCTCTTTGCAAGCTCGTAAAAGGCCATGACGTCACAACCTTTGCAGGTTACGGCGATCTTCATGTCCTTCGCACCATCAGCGTAATTCTTGAGGATCTTTGGAAGGAGGAGGGTTCCACAGTGGAGGGATCCTGCAGTGGATGCAACCTCTGCCGGGTCAGTGATGAATGCAGGTACTGCATCATAGATATCCTGACCCTTTTTTACTGCAAGTACTGCGTCTACAAATTTACTTTCGAGGGCATATTTCAGGAGTGCAGTAACTGCTCCACCGCATTCTCCCTTGTCGAGGATCTCTTTGTCCTTTGCCCATACATAGTTCATATCGCCTTTAGCTGCCATGTTCAGGCCCCCTGAATCTTCTCAACACGAACTGCACAAGCCTTGGACTCCGGAATCTTGGCGATTGGATCGAGGGCATTGATGGTCAGGACGTTTGCTGCACATTCAGCATAGTGGAATGGAATAAACATGACTCCCGGCTTAATATCATCGGTGACACGTGCTGTGATGGTGATCTCACCACGGCGGGTCTTTGCTTTTACCAGTTCTTTGTCTTTGATGCCAAGTTTTTTGGCGTCATCGGTATTGATCTCGATCCATCCGGTTGGCTCCTCACGCTCAAGGTCAACAGACCTGCGGGTCATGGTTCCGGTATGCCACTGCCAGATAGAACGGCCCGTTGTCAGGACGAACGGATATTCCTCATCAGGAACTTCCACCGGCCACTTGAATGGAATTGCCGTCATAAGACCCTTGCCATCCGGCATACCAAACTTCTCTATATGGAGGATCGGGGTCCCCGGGTGTTCCTTGGTCGGGCAGGGCCAGTGGAGTGCTTCAGGTTTGGAAAGGCGCTCATAGGTCATACCTGCGTAGGACGGGGTCAGCGATGCCATCTCATTGAATACTTCTTCAGAGGTCTTCCATGGGAACTGAGCGCCATATCCCATTTCTGCTGCGATGGATGCGATGATCTCCCAGTCTCCCTTTGCCTCTCCTGGTGGGTCCTGAGCCTTTCTCCACATCTGGACACGACGTTCGGTTGAGGTCTGGGTTCCATCCTTCTCTGCATAACAGGCAGCCGGAAGAACGACGTCTGCAAACTCGGCAGTCTCGTTCATGAAGATATCCTGGACAACGAGGAATTCAAGATTCTTGAGTGCATGTTCGACGTGGGTCAGGTCAGGGTCTGAGATCATCGGGTTTTCACCCATGATATACAGGCATTTGATCTCGCCTGGCTTTTCAGTCAGAACATTCATCAGGGTGGTGACTTCGTATCCGTTCTCACCTTTTGCAATGCCGTCTGGGAATTTCCAGGCATCTGCAAACTTCTTTTGTGCTGCCTCATCGATGACCTTCTGGTATCCTGTGTATACAACCGGCAGACAACCCATGTCACAGGCACCCTGCACATTGTTCTGTCCACGAAGGGCGTTTACACCGGTTCCAGGCCGTCCGAGGTTTCCGGTCAGCATCTGGAGGTTACCGACCGATTTGACGTTGTCAACACCGGTGGTGTGCTGGGTAATACCCATGGAATAGAGAATTGCAGTAGCTCCTGACTTTGCAATCCATTCTGCGGCGGTCTTGATATTTTCAACCGGTACTCCGGTTATTGATGAGACATTCTCAAGGCTGTAGTCATCCTTCATGACCTCTTTCTTGAGTTCCTCATATCCGTTGCAGCGTTTCTCGATGAATTCCTTGTTCTCCCACCCGTTTTTGATGATTTCCTGCATCAATCCATTAAACAGGGCAACATCAGTTCCTGATCTGAACTGGAGGTAGAGATCTGCCTGTTTTCCGGTCGGAGTCAGACGGGGGTCAGCATAAATAAACTTTGCACCCTTTGCCTTTGCCTGCATAACACGGCGACCGATGAGCGGGTGGCATTCAAATGTGTTTGAACCAATGATAAAGACACATTTTGATTCGGCAATATCACCGATTGAGTTTGTCATTGCACCGGATCCGAAGATGCTTGCAAGACCTGCAACCGTGGATGCATGGCACAGACGTGCACAGTGGTCTATGTGCTTTGTCTTGAGGACACCACGAGCAAACTTCATCATTGCATAGTTGTCTTCATTGGAGACACGGGCTGATGCAAGACAGGCGCACTCGTCTGGTTTGTATGATTTGAATTTTGAAGCAATGAGCTTGAGTGCCTCATCCCAGGTAGCTTCAACAAACGTACCATCTTTTTTAATCAGTGGCTTTGTAAGACGGTCTGGTGAATTTACAAATTCATGGGCATAGGTTCCCTTTGGACATACCTTTCCTTCGTTCACCGGAGAGCGGTGGTAGGGAGCAGTTCCCACAACCTTTCCGTCCTTTACCACGAGGTTAAAAGAACAGCCAGTACCGCAGTACGGGCATGTAGTCTGGACATACTTGAGATCCATTACAATTCCTCGGTAACAAAAGGTTCTGGATGAGGACTGATAAGTCTTATGAAAAAATTCTGAGATCTGGTGATTAGTGGTGGATATTCGATAGGGCATTATCTGATGCGATGAAACGATGACTTCGTTTGTAAAAATATTTTTGTTAACATCCTTTCTTAATTAAATATCTTAAAAAATTAATAGGAGTGTGATAAAAACAGAGCGCATCAGAACAGTTTACTTCTTCTTTCTGTTCTTATCACTGGAATTTGAGGTTTTGTTCTCTCCTTTCCCAGTCACACGGATATCAACACCATTGACAATCGGGTCACCATAGAAGACGTACCGTTTGATTACCTGTCCGTATACCTCTACGATGTCACCTTTCTTGATGTCACTTCTGGGATTGGTAAACATCTTAACTGTGGTAACACCGGTCCGGTCACCAATAATAAAGTGCGGACGATTTAATGATCTGAACCTGACCTCTTCAACAAGTCCCTCAATCTTTATCGGTTTTGAAACCATCGACTCATTAATCTCGCGTATCTTTACTTCCTTTGCTGATGTTTCATACATCGGAATAAGGTCTGCATATTGGCTTTGCGAGAGATAGGTCAGCCCCATCGGGATGAGAAGAAGACAGATAAGCGTTGGAATTCCCCAGATAAGCATGCTGGCATCCCCGGTGGAGAATACGTAGATACTGATCAGTATCAAAAAAAAAGCGAAAACAAAGACGTGCAGGATTGACGGTCGGATCTTTTTCGGAATAAACTGCATAAAAAAAGAAGGGTGTGTAATTACTCATGTGCTTCGATCTCTTTCTTGAACGCAATCCAGTACAGAACACCGACAAAGAGCAGACCACCGACGATGTTGCCGATTGTGACAACAATGATGTTGTTCGTCCACATGGTTACCCAATTCAGCGTCGCAAGTTTATCTGCAGTAATCGTTGCGACCTGTTCTGCATTCAGGTATCCTGCGGTCATGATAGCGGCAGGGATGAAGTACATATTGGCAACACAGTGTTCAAATCCGGTTGAGACGAAAGCCATGATCGGGAACCAGATTCCGAAGAATTTACCAACTGCATCATCTGCACAGATACCGAGCAGAATAGCGAGGTTAACGAGCCAGTTACATCCGATACCCTTCAGGAATGCAGCCCACATGCCGGCCATTCCAACATAACTGACCTTGGCAATACCGATATTGACTGCCCGTAATCCAAAGGCATTTACGGTTGCAACACCGGCAGCGTTCCATGCCACAAATGGTCCGTTTGCCATGATGTATGCATAGAAGATTGAACCGATAAGGTTACCAATATAAACCCATATCCAGAGGTTCAGCACTTTTGCCCAGCTGACCTTATGAACAAATGCTGCGAGTGGTGCAAGCATGGCGTCTCCGGTAAAGAGTTCTGCACCGGTAAGGACAGTGATAATAAGCCCGACAGGGAACACTGCTCCCAGAATGAGCTGTCCAAAACCTGCTCCAAGGTTATCAGCAACTGCTGTGGAACAGACGGTGGCGAGGGCACCTCCCATTGCGATATATGCCCCGGACATGAATCCACGAATGATCATGTTCCACCATTCCAGACCGGTTTTATACTTTCCAGCGCCCGCTCCCTTGGCGATTATTTGTACGGGTGGATGAAATACCATAGTTAGTTACACCTTCACAGAGTCTGCCTGATTCAAGGCCACACAACACGCCTTGCAGGCTTAAACATTAAGTATTTTGTGATAGTATTAAACACTTTTGAAAATAATCCCGGCCTGCAATGCCCTAATTATTAAAAATTGTCCGCGGAAATGAGATTTCAAGAGTATCGTACATGAAGTGACTCCCTTCATCGGTGATTGCTGTATGAGCAGCCGGGTTCTATTTCACATAGTTCATCATCCATGCCGTCACAGGATAATAGTGATGGATATTGCCAATATTTTTCCTGTAAAGAACCTGAATGTGGTTCAAAAGGTTTTATGCGTTCTCTCACTTCTCCTTCCCTGGGCGGGAATCGGGGTTTCTTTTATCCTGTATTCTATGGGTATTATCGAAAATGAAGGGGGTTTTATCTGGGGATCTGTTTTTGGTTCATGTGTGCTGGCATCACTTGCGCTTCTCTTTGAAAAAAAGGACATCGTTGCCATAATGACTCCTGTTTATGCTTTAATCATCTTTTTCAGCATGGAAATTCCCTGGACCCTGTTTCTGCAGTTCTTATACGCATGTACGCTGACCGTTCTGCTCTGGCGACTCCTTACCCGGTTTGGTAAACCGACTACCCGGCAGCATGCTTAACCAGTGGGCAGGATGAAAACCCTACCCGTACTATACTATCCATACGATGCGTCGACAACCGTTCATATCGCCAATTATTGCTGATCTCGTCTATCAGGCGGTTACCGGAGTCTCGGGTGTTCAGTTTACCGACCCTTTACCGTGCCCGAACTGCTCTGGGATGGTGGTCAGCCATGATATGAAACAGCGACGGTTTTCAACGGTCTATTCGCATGAAGGAGAGAAGCATATTTACGTCTATGTCAAGCGCTTTCATTGCCGGGACTGTGGTCAGCTCTGTTATGCCAAAGCACCATTTTATGAAAAGAGCAGGTTTGGATCACCAATAGTTGATCTCTGTCTCTCCCTCTCACAGGATCATACCTTTTCCCATGCTGCAGTTCTCATGAACCGGATGGGTATCGTCATAAACCGGGGGACGGTGAGAAAAACGGTTCAGTCACATTCGCATACGGTGCAGGCAACCGATCTCTTCGGTATGAAACTTCCGGATTCGTTGCTGGCCTTATCGACGCTTGTCACAACTGCGGATCCAACCGTTCCATTACGAGGATGTGATGTCCTTTCAGCATGCATGATAGATCCGGAATAGCTGCAAACCTCCTGTTGGCAGATCGAATTCACAACCATTATTGGTCTGCCTGATGACCTTTTTGTGAGGAACCGTAATGGAACTGAACGGTGTACCAATTGATAACACATTTGCTGAAGGATTTCCAATATGGGTTTCACGGGTAATTATTACCGGAGTTACCCGCGAATGGGCCATGACGGCAGCAATGGAGGCAACAGGCTTTGCAACCTCTGCAATCGGCTGTCCCTGTGAGGCAGGTATTGAAGGATTTGTCAGTGCAGATGAGACTCCTGACGGACGTCCAGGTGTCTCCATTCTGATCTGTGCATCCAAGAAGAAAGTGCCGGAGCAGGTCATGGAACGTATTGCAGAATGTGTCCTTACCGCTGCCACTACATCTGTCTTCAATGGCATGCCAGATGCTGAAGAGAAGTTTGATATTAAGATTCACTTCTTTGGAGACAAGTTCGAATCCAAGGTCGAGGTCGGAGGACGGCAGTGCTGGAAGATCCCGATCATGGAAGGGGACTATGTCGGAGAAGAAGTCTTTGGTATGGTCAAGGGTGTTGCCGGTGGCAACTTCTTTGTTATGGCAGATAACCAGATGACTGCTCTTATGGGTGCAAAAGCAGCTGCTGATGCAATTTTTGAAGTAAAAGGGACCATTACCAGTTTTGCCGGGGGGATTGTTGCTTCAGGATCCAAGGTTGGTGCAAAGAATTACAAGTTCCCGATTCCAGCAACAACCAATGAGCAGTACTGCCCGTCAATCCGTGAAAAAGTTCCGGATACCAAGGTTCCGGAGGGTGTCAGATCCATTTATGAGATTGTCATCAATGGTGTTGACGAAGCATCAGTCAAGAAGGCAATGGCAGCAGGAATAAAGGCTGCAGTAAAAGTGCCGGGTGTTTCATTTATCAGTGCCGGGAACTATGAAGGAAAGCTTGGTCCGTACCAGTTTAAACTGGCCGAACTCTTCTAAATTTTTTCAATACCAATCTGATATAGATCAATCGGTTTTTAACTATTGTAGGGTAATATCTATTACCCAAGGAGGGTATTTCATGAAGCTGGAAGAATACAAAAAGATTTTACTTGCAGCAATCGACAAAGAGGTCGACTCATACGCATTTTACATCTCACTCTCTGAAAAAGTAAAAGATCCGGCACTTAAAACAACCTTTAAAGAATTAGCCCAGGAAGAGACATATCACCGCAAGACGCTCCAGGAATATCTGAGTGGTGCTAAAAAGGAACTGAAATTCGATGAGGTTAAGGATTATCACATTTCTGATACCATCGAAAAACCCAAACCATCCATGGATTTAAAACCCCTCGAAGGACTTCAGGTTGCAATCAAGCGTGAAGAAGAAGCAATGCAGATGTATGAGCAGTTTGCTGCTGCCAGCACCGATGCAGACCAGAAGAAGACGTTTGAAGAGCTTGCAAAGATGGAGCGCGGACACAAGGCCCGTCTTGAAGATATCTATACGAACAGCGCCTTTTCAGAGGCCTGGTAAATTTTTAAATCAATCCTTTTTTCACGTTCTGCTCCTGTCTTCTCAACCGGTGAGGTAAAGCAGTAGGAACACGATAATATTTCCGGGATAGTGGTGAATGAAGGCGACCAAGGCATCAGTCTGGGACTTATATAACGGGGCAAAACAATATAAAGTCCCTCTTTTTCAGCGCCCGTATGTATGGTCACGGCAGCAGTGGGAGCAGCTATGGGCAGATATTCAGGAACAATATTCCATCAGGCTCGGGAATGACAGTGCATCCTCTGCCCGGTTTCTTGGTTCTATCGTGGTGGTCAGAGAGTATGCAAAAAACCTTGACAAATATGTTATCATTGACGGACAGCAGCGGATTACCACTATTAGTATTATTCTTGCGGTCATCAGGGCATTTGCACGTGAGAAGGGGCTTGTCGAGCTCTATGATCAGATCACCGGCTTTTTAAAGAACGTCCCTAAGAGCGGGGAAGGGCAGTATGTTGTGATCCCGACACGAGTGGATAAAAAGGCACTTTTTCACATCTTTGACGAGGATTATGTCTTTGACCAGGATTCCCCGATAGTTGAATGTTTTGATTATTTCTGGTGGCAGCTGGATCGGTTCTCCGGATTGGATCTGAATACCCTGCAACAGGTCATCACCGAAGATCTCTGCGTTGTATATATTGAGCTTGATGAGGGCGAAAACCCAAACCAGGTATTTGAGGCATTAAATTATCGTGGCGTTCCGCTTGAGGAGTCAGATCTAATCAGAAATTTTTTCTTTGCACATCTTGAAAGTCAGGAAATCGCCGAGGCTCAGTATGATCAGTTCTGGAAGCCGATGGAAGAGCGGCTGAATAACGATCAGGCTCTCATCTCTTCATTTATCCGTCACTTTTGTATGAAGGAGGGGCGGATTATCCGTCATGGGGAGATATTTGAAAGGATTCGCAGAAGGTATCAGCATGCATCATCTGATGATGTCCGTCTCCTCCTTCGGGATATGGGCCGTTTTTCCGAATATTACCGGCAGATACTCTTCCCTGAACAGGATGAGGGAGAGAGCCTGACCAAAAAGGAGATCAAGAAATCCCTGTCACGCATCAGGAGAATTGGCAAAGACACCCCTGCACCATTCCTCATGCTTCTGCTTGCTGCAAATGACCGGTTAAGACGTCCTGATGCCCCGCTGTCAGATGAAGAGCTGCTTGAAATTCTCTCCTGCATTGAAAGTTACCTGATACGCCGTATGGTCTGTCAGCGGCCGGTTTATGGGTATGAAGAAGTGTTTGAGATCCTCTGTCGTGGTGCCTCCGAGGGGTCAGGGTACCTCACTGCTGAGGAGACCAGATCATTTATTGCCTCACTTCAGGCTCCTTTTGATATGCCTGATGATGATGAGTTTACGGATCATCTCCGGTACAGTGATCTCTATCACCCAGGTTCAGATAATGAACTGGCATATGTCATCCTCGAAAGGCTTGAGGAGTATTTTTCAAGTCAGCCACGTGGCTCCGATCCTGCGGCTTCATATGCGTTATTCGAAGACGAGGCTGAAAGCAGGATGATCGATCACATCATGCCTGAATCGCTCTCTGACAAATGGATAGAGCATCTTGGATCAGACTGGTCCCAGGTTCATGCAGATTATGTTCACCGGTTAGGAAATCTGACGATCACGCA
>NZ_DAONKG010000022.1:0-18636 GCF_035406105.1 Methanospirillum sp. | reverse complement strand
TTACAATTTTTCCAAACCGCATAAGGGCACACCGATCACAGATGTCCTTGACAAAATCCATGTCATGCGAGACCACAATGAAGGTCTCTTCCATCTCTTCCCGTGCATGCATAATGGAATGCTTGACATCGACCTTGGTGATCGGATCCATCGTTCCGGTCGGTTCGTCTAATACAACAATATGCGGTTCACGAATAAGAACCTGAGCCAGAGCAACCCGGTGCCGTTCACCCTCGCTCAGGGTTGGGGGGAGACGATCCAGAATTTCACGGGCTTTTTCTTCTGTAAACCCAGCCATCTTCAGGGTTATGATCGCTTTTCGCATGGCAAGCTCCTTTGGGAACTCCAAACCGATGGCATCGGTCAGATTATCAAGGATAGTCCGGTGAGGGAAGAGATCATACTCCTGGTGAAGAAGACCGATATACTGTTTTGCCCGACCGCGAAGATCAAAACCGGGTTTGGTCATATCCACCCAGTCATCCCCTACAAGAACAATCAGATCTCCGCTCGTCGGTTCAATAACCCCCGCGATCATCTTGGAAAGCGTGGTCTTCCCGGCACCAGATGTACCAATAATCCCAAAGATCTCTTTGTGGTATACTTCAAACTGGACCATATCAACTGCCTTGATAAGGCCACGGTCAACAGAGATGTACCGCTTTGTAAGCTCCCGTGCCTTGAGGATCTCTTTTCCCAGTTCTATCTCACAGAACTTTTCAAGGTCAGAAAATCCCTCCATGAAGACACTCAGCACCTCTTCAGGAGTCCCCATCTTCTTTATCGAGCCATTTTCAAGAAGAATAGCCCTCGTGACCACGTCCTCGAGGATCTGGGTGAAGTGAGATGTCACCACCATGGACATCCCGGTACTTTTTGCCGCCTCTTCAAGCATATTGTGAACCAGGCTCGCCGTCCTTGGATCAAGGGTTCCGGTTGGTTCGTCGGCAAAAAGACAGAAAGGTTCCTTTGCAAGCTGGCGTGCCAGAACCACCCGCTGTTTTTCCCCTCCGGAGAGATCCCTGGCGATATGCATCATCCGGTGAGAAAGATGGACCTGATCGATGAGATCTGCTGCACGTCCTACGGCTTTTGTTGGCGGATATCCGATATCTTCAAGAGCGCGGAGAACATTATCAATGACACGATCATTCCCGTACAGAGCAAATGTCCGCTGGAACATGATCGCGTTTCGCTTCATGATCCGTCTTTTTAATATCTCATTTTCAGGGTCCCAGAAATCAATATCCCGTGAGACCATAACTCCGCCACATGCAGGACATGGCGCTCCGGCACGACTCTGTAAATCAACATATTCACAGGATTCACACAATGCCAGGTGGTAGATAATCTTCCCGGAGGTTGGAGGCTCATCCACACCACGGAGCAGGTGCATAAGGACGGTTTTCCCGGCGCCACTTCTGCCGATAATACCGAGTATTTCTCCTTCCTCAAGGCTAAAGGATATATTCTTCAGAACCTCCTTTCCGTCGAAGGCCATGGTAAGGTTATCAACCGTGATCAGGGGTCTCATCTTGCAAACACCTTTCGTAAGGTATGGTTAGCACTGATGTGTATTACATCTTTATTTCTGCATGCAATTTTTCACGATCGGCAAATTCAGTGTGTGATTATGACTTTTCCAGTACTGTCTGCAGAATTTTCGGAACTGCCTGAAGGTCGTGGATACGGTAATCTGCCTCTGATATCAATTCCTCTGGTTTTTCTGACTGCTGTTGATCACTCAGGATAGCAATATCAGCGGTACGCATTGCCCTGAGATCATTTACGGAATCCCCAACCATAGCGACCAGATCATAGTCATGCTGCAGATCCCGGACGATCCGCTCCTTGATTGCAGGAGTTGCCACCCCAAATACCTGATCCCGTGGTATCCCAAGGTAATCTGCCATTCGTTCAAGCTTTGCCTCCCGGTCTCCGGATGCGATGTAGGTAAAAATGCCCATATGATGAAGCGTGCGGATAGTCTCCCGTGCTCCCGGAAACGGTGTCCCTCCCGTCGCCACGCAGAACTCAATGGAATTATGGCCGGTATGTACAATAAGGCCGTTATTCAGTGCAACAACCTCCCGATCTTTTATCTCTTTCCAGATTATCCGCATACACTCCTGCATATCTCGGATCACTGCCCTGCTGTCACTATGCAGTATCGCCTGTATCGTCTCCTTTTCCACCACCTTCCTGGTACAGGATATACCAAACTCAATACCCTGTTCCCTGATATAGTCAGAAATCAGCATTTCAGGAGGTGCCTGTATATAATCCCGTGAATGACCATGCAGAACACACAAAACCCGGTCAGGATCTGCAAAGGTAAGCATGGTTGTCTCGATATTTTCAAGCATTTTACCAGTCAGTACCTCTTTTGCTATCCGATATGTCCTCAAGAGGGTTCCGGCACTATCAAACACAACTGCAACACGCATTGGCTCCATCACATAATACAGATTCAGAGCAGATAATACTCTCACCAGGCCTGCACTCATATGCCAAGGGTTATTCTGATACGAAAAAGAACAAGAGATATGACGCTTGAGGAGACTGCCGAGAAGATCAGGACCATGGAGATCAGGGGTGCAGGAAGAATCGCCCGGGCTGCGGCACAGGCGTTGCATGACTATTCCATGGAAGATGATTGTACAAATCTTGCCCTGTATCGCCAGAAGATGCATGCTGCTGCAGACCTTCTCATCTCCACCCGGCCGACTGCTGTGTCACTCCCGAATGCAGTAAACCTGGTCATGAAACCTCTTAAAAATGAAACCGATCTCAAAACTGCAAAACAAAATCTTGAGGAGCGGGCTCTTGCTTTCATCAGACGATCAGAAGAGGCAGTATCCAGAATAGGAACAATCGGAGCCAGACATATCAGGGATGGTGATGTCGTCCTGACGCACTGCAATTCAGAAGCTGCGCTTGCGTGTATTCTAAAGGCACATCAGCAGGGCATGGATATCGAAGTCTATGCAACTGAAGTCAGACCCAGAAACCAGGGGCATATCACGGCACAGACATTATCTGATGCAGGAATTAAAACAAATTTTATTGTTGATTCCGCGGCCAGATACTTTATGAAAGAAGTAGATCTCTGCATAACCGGTGCTGATGCGATAACCGTAAACGGTTCGATCATCAACAAGATTGGAACCTCACAGATTGCCCTTGCAGCTCATGAGGCACGGGTGAGTTTTCTTGTCGCAGCAGAGACATACAAATTTGCCCCCTGTACTATCCTGGGAGAGCGTATTCTCATCGAGGAACGTTCACCTGATGAGATCCTGCCAGCCGGCATGAGAAAAAACCTCCCCAATGTGACGGTACGAAACCCCACTTTTGATATCACCCCTGCAGATTATGTCGATCTTATTATAACCGAGGCCGGAGTTTATCCTCCAGAGATGGCATATACCATCATCAGGGAACAACTCCACTGGGATACCGAGGAGATGAACTCTGACTTTCCCTATTGTGAGGAAGAATAAGATGAAAGACGTTATTGCAACATATTATTTCAGGCCACGGGAGGGAGTCACCCCGGAATGGGCCGCACAGGCGATTGCAGAAGAACAGACCACCGGGACATGGACCGATATATCAACACGGCAAAGCTATGTTCATTATCTTGACGGCGAGGTCGGATATATCCGGCCTCATGGTCAGGGATATGTCTGCACCATCCAGTATCCACACGAGATCTTTGAACCCGGTAATATTCCCCAGTACCTCTCCGTTCTTGCGGGAAACCTCTTCGGTCTCTCCCGTATAGCGGCAGTCAGACTGCTAGACGTGGAGTTTTCACGTGAGATTGTTCCCTTTCAGGGCCCGAAATTCGGCATTGAGGGAGTCAGGAAACTGGTCGGAACCGTCGACAGACCCCATGTCGGAACAATTATCAAACCAAAAGTTGGTTTAAACCCAAAAGATACCGCAGCTGTTGCCTACGAGGCAGCAATTGGCGGGGTGGATCTTATCAAGGATGATGAGACTCTGACAGATCAGACGTTCTGCCCGCTTGGAGAGCGACTCCCTCTGATCATGGAGCAACTTGACACGGTAAAGAGTGAGACAGGTCGCACCGTTCTGTATGCGGTAAACATATCTACCGCAGGAGATCGGATCGTCGAGCGTGCACGTGAGGCGGCGAGGATGGGTGCAAATATGCTTATGATTGATGTCATTGTCTGTGGATTTGACGCTGTCAGGGCCGTTGCTGAGGAACCGGGCATCAATCTTCCCATTCATGTCCATCGCACCATGCATGCGGCAATTACCAGAAACCGGGAACATGGAATTGCAATGCGACCCATATGCCGCCTGGTCCGGATGCTTGGCGGAGACCAGTTACATACCGGCACGGTGTCAGGAAAGATGGAACATGATATCACTGAATTGCGCGGTGATAATCTGGCGCTGACTGAACCATTCTTTGATCTCAAACCGGTATTCCCAGTCGCTTCAGGCGGACTGCATCCGGGAGGGGTCCATAAAGAAGTCAGTATGCTCGGCAGAGATATCATCCTCCAGGCAGGAGGCGGGATTCATGGTCATCCGGAGGGAACCAGGGCAGGGGCTGCAGCCATGCGACAGGCGGTTGATGCTGCCGTAGCAGGCATCGATCCGGCAACCTATGCAGCAGATCATCCTGAGCTGAAACGGGCACTGGATAAATGGGGAATTGCATAACTGATATACATGGAAATACCATTTGTCAAACTCCACGGAAACGGGAATGACTTTATCCTGATCGACGAATATGCAGGGGAAAAGATCCCTGATGACATGAAAGCGCATTTTGCAGCGGTATACTGTGACCGGAAGTTCGGAATTGGTGGGGATGGAGTCCTGTTTCTCCTGAAATCAGAAGATGGTATCAGGATGCGTCTTATGCAGCCTGACGAGAGCGAAGCAGAGATGTGCGGGAACGGTATCCGCTGTCTGGCCAAATATGCCTTTGACAAAGGATATGTAAAAAGTCCCTGCATTATTCAGACACTGGCCGGACCGGTCATGGTAAAGATGGAATATGATGCAGACGGGGACTTTATGGCAGAGGTGGAGATGACTCCCCCGATATATGATAGTCCGGGGATTCCTGCAAAAGGAAATGGTGATTTTCATGAGATCATCAACGGGTACGAGGTTTTTGCAGTGAACACCGGGGTTCCCCATGCAGTCGTCTTTGTCAGGGATCTGGAAACGGTAGATATCATGAAACTGGCCCCCCCAATAAGGCACAGCCAGTTCTTCCCCTCCGGCGCAAATGTAAATTTTGTTGAGGTAACAGGAGAAAATTCCATAAAAATCAGGACTTTTGAACGGGGAGTTGAGGCCGAGACCCTGTCGTGTGGTACGGGAGCTACGGCCTCTGCTGCCATTGCGTACCGTCTGTCAAAAACCGGCCCTGTTGTTGAAGTAGAGACGATCGGTGGACCTCTGACAATAACCATCAATACCAGTACCTATATGAAAGGACCTGCAGACACTGTTTTTTCCGGGGTTCTTACCTTTGAGGAATAATTTATCCTCTGTTTTTTGAATAATATCCCGCGATCTTTCCTGCTGTCAGGGCAAGTAGCAAAAACCCGCACACCGATCCGATCATAAGGAGGACCATAGAGAGGGGAGATGAGCCAAATGAACTCGCTCCTCTTCCGATAAGAAGAAGCACCCCCTCAGGAATTGCCCTGGCAAAGGATGCGTGAAGAAGGGCAGGATCAGAAACAGCAGTCCTGCTGATCCATCCGGAGAGATGGAGACCGGTTCCCAGTATGATTCCGCCGGTCATAAGAAGTGCTGTACTGCCACTTACGATATCCATGATACTGCCCTCTGTCATAACCAGCTTCTGAAACAGATATCCTGCCTGGTGGATAAGGAACAGAAGAAGGAAGAATTCTGCGGGCAGAAAAAGAGAGGACGCAGCCGGCCATACAGAAACCCAGAATGTCTCCACGGCGATGAGAGCCAGAATGCAGGAGAGCAGAAACCGCCTGCGGTTCCCCCTCATCCCATATATCCCGAAAACAAAGAGCAATGTCAGAAATATTAAAATTATTGGCCGGGATGATGGCTCAGCCGGCAGTACCGGCACGATAATGACCATGGGTACGAGCGCCATGAAGAATACAGGTAGATCATGCCAGGGCTGGTTTCTTCGATTTTCGAAGGGTTCATTGGTATCCGGAAAGTGCCGGATGATGTCCATAACAGTATTTTTCCTTCTCCGCTGATGAACCACTCGGAAAGAGATGAATATCTTTAATGCAAAGTGCGGGTAATCATGAGATACCGGAATTTGGATATTTATGGTCGATAGTATCAGTGACAAAGAGGCTGAACGATGGAAATCTGAGGGTATACGGTATGCCACGAGTCAGAAATTTGAGGATGCGATTCATTGTTTTGAAAAGGCACTCTCATTAAATCCGGTTGATGAAGAGGTATATTTTCAGAAGGGCCTTGCGTTTATGAACCTTATCCGGTACCAGGAAGCAGTGGAAGCTTTTGAGGAAGCATTAAAGTTAAATGATAAGGATGCTCGGTACTGGCTCTATATGGGGATTAACTATTTTTTTATGGGTCGATACAGCAAAGCGATCCCCTGTTTCAACATGGTGCTGGAGATAGAACCTGCAAATCTTCATGCATTAAGTAACAAGGGATCCGCTCTTGCGGAGATTGACCGGCATCAGGAGGCAGTCGAATGTTTTGACCGGATTTTGGAGCTGATGCCGGGTGATGTCAATGCTCTCTTTAATAAAGGGATCAGTCTCATGAAACTGAAGCACTATAAAACTGCGATCGGGTGCTTTAAGGAGATCTTAAAAAAGGATCCCCAGGACTCAGATGCGTGGTTTGAGCTTGGCAACTGTCTTTCAAAAACTGATAACTGTAAAGAGGCAATCAAGTGTTTTGACCGGGTCATACGGATTGAACCAAATCATGCAGAGGTATATGACGCAAAAGTGGAATGCCTCCGCAGCCTTGGCTTAAACGACGAGGCTGATGACCTCATCGCAAAGCGTGAGATGGACGAGTGGTAACATTCATCAGCCATATGAATATCTAAACCTTTATTTCCCTCTTTCTCCTATGCAATAGGTTGGATGAGTTGTACAATAATCGTGGGTGGAAATTTTGGTGATGAAGGAAAGGGAAAGATTGTATCCCATGTCGCTCACCAGGACCGCCCGACAATAATTACCCGGGGAGGTGTGGGGCCGAATGCCGGACATACCGTGATGGTGGGCGAGAAAAAATTCGGTGTCCGCATGTGCCCGTCCGGTTTTGTCTATCCGGATGCACGATTGATGATTGGTACCGGTGTTTTAGTGGATCCACGGGTATTTCGGCACGAGATCGAGGTCCTTGGAGTGGAGGGGAGGATATTCCTTGACAAACGGTGTGCTATCATTGAAGAATCGCATATCCAGGAGGATAAAACCAATACTCACCTTTCTCAGAAGGTAGGCTCAACCGGGACCGGATGTGGGCCGGCAAACAGGGACCGTGCCATGCGGGTGGCCAGACTTGCGCGTGATCTTCCGGAATTACAACCCTATCTTGTTGATGTTCCTTTGGAGGTCAATACCGCTCTGGATAACGGAGAGAATGTTGTGATCGAAGGGACACAGGGATTTGGAATCTCGCTTTATTTCGGCTCATATCCTTTCGTAACCAGTAAAGACACGTGTGCCGCCCAGATGGCTGCGGACAACGGTGTAGGTCCGACCAGGGTCGATGAGGTGATTGTGGTGTTCAAGGCCTTTCCGACACGGGTGGGGGAAGGACCGTTCTCGACTGAGATGTCCAGTGAGAAGGCACATGAAAAAGGAATCCAGGAGTTTGGAACAGTCACCGGAAGAGAGCGGCGTATTGGAACCTGGGATGGAGAGATGGCACGATATGCGGCGATGGTAAACGGATGCACCCAGGCAGCAATTACCGGTATTGATCACGTGGATCCCTCCTGCTTTGGAGCAACCAAATACTCACAGCTCACTAAAACGGCAAAGGATTTCTTAAAACAGGCTGAGGAGGATATTGGCGCACCAGTCACCCTCATCTCCACCGGCCCTGAACTCACCCAGATTATCGATATACGGGATGAATACGAATGAAACGCGAATTATATGACATACTCTGCTGTCCGGTCTGCAAGGGCGATCTTGAACTGAAGGTAACAGAAGAGAATGATATTGAGATCATTACCGGATCTCTCATCTGCCATGCCTGCTCAGTCACGTATCCTATTGAAGACGGCATTCCAAATCTTCTTCCCCAGAACGTTTAAGTCTGATGATCCTTCAAATACCGGTTCTTTTTTGTGCTCTTCTTATTGACCGCATATTCGGAGATCCGAAAACGTCACTCCACCCGGTAGCCCTGATCGGGCGGTTTATTGGTTGGTGGGGAAGACCGGAGCGATATTCACCTGGCCTTCAACGGGGGATTGGTGTTGTGGGGTGGCTGAGTACAGTATGTGTGTTCACCGTGCCATTCGCTCTCTTTCAAATAGTTGCTCCCTGGTACATCTATCTCATCGGAGCGCCAGTTCTCCTCAAGTTCTGCTTTGCCTGGAGAGCACTGGAAGAACATGCAGAGGCAGTTGTATGTGCAGCATCAGAAGAGGAACGGGCGTTGCAAGCATCTCTTCTGGTATCCCGCAACACCAGTCTCCTGACCGAAGAGCAGACCCTTTCCGCAGCCTTTGAATCCGTTGCTGAAAACCTGAATGACAGTATCATCGCTCCCCTGTTCTGGTTTCTCATCCTTGGGCTTCCAGGTGCCGCCATATACCGGGCGGTTAACACCATGGACGCAATGCTGGGCTATACCGATGAACGAAAACGCCTGGGATGGTGTGCTGCCAGGATGGATGATATCTTCTCATATATACCTGCACGAATCTGCGGCCTTGTCCTGATTATTATATACTCCCTCAAAGGGCGATTCAGACCTGCCTATAACACCCTTCTTCGTGACCGGAAAAAGCGTCCTGGATTGAACGGGGGTATCCCGATGTCCCTGATCGCCGGAGGGGAGGGCATCCTGTTTGAAAAACCCAACGTATACCGGATTGGAGAGCAGATAACCACCCTCCGGAACGCAGGGCCTTCAATTATCAGGACGGTCCGCCTTTCAACCCTTCTTTTTTGCCTGTTTGGCGCTATCGCACTAGTATTATTGGACGGTGCACCTAACATATACGGAATATGATACTTGAAGACCTCCGGTTCGGCACCGAACTTATTAAACGGGGATTTGCTTCCATGCAGAAAGGAGGCGTCATTATGGACGTGGTATCTGCCGAACAGGCCGGTATTGCAGAGGACGCAGGAGCGGTCGCGGTCATGGCCCTCGAACGTGTTCCTGCAGATATCAGGGCAGCGGGTGGTGTTGCCCGGATGGCTGACCCAAAGAAGATAGTTGAGATCATGGATGCCGTCTCCATACCGGTCATGGCAAAAGCAAGAATCGGACATTTTGTCGAGGCACAGGTGCTTGAGGCCCTGGGTGTTGACATGATCGATGAATCAGAGGTTCTGACACCGGCTGATGAGGAATATCATATCGATAAGACAAAATTTACCGTTCCCTTTGTGTGTGGTGCAAGAAACCTGGGTGAGGCACTTCGCAGAATTAACGAGGGAGCAGCCATGATACGGACCAAAGGGGAGGCAGGAACCGGAAATGTTGTTGAAGCAGTGCGCCACAACCGGGCCATCATGTCAGAGATCAGAAAACTCAACGGGATGGAGGAGACTGAGCTGATAAAACGGGCACGGGAACTTGAGGCACCGGCCGATCTTCTGATTGAGACTGCAAAACGCCAGCGTCTTCCGGTTGTAAACTTTTCTGCCGGGGGAATTGCAACCCCTGCAGATGCAGCGCTGATGATGCAGCTGGGAAGTGACGGTGTATTTGTCGGCTCAGGCATTTTTAAATCCGAACAACCGGAGCTCATGGCAAAGGCAATCGTCGAAGCGGTACATCATTACCATGAACCTGCCGTGATCGCAGAGGTTTCCAAAGGTCTTGGGAACGCAATGCGTGGCCTTGATATCCATGCCATTCCACCTGAAGAGGTGCTCTCAACCCGTGGCTGGTAATGCTGCGGTTGGGATCCTGGCACTCCAGGGGGATGTATCTGAACATATATCTGCATTTGAGTCGGCCATACGGAACCTGGGACTGAGCATCCCGGTGATTCCGGTCAGGCGGGCTGAAGACATACCCCATCTGATTGCACTTGCCATTCCAGGTGGTGAATCCACCACCATCATGCGGCTGATTGATCAGAACGGGATGAGAAGACCAATACAACAGTTTGAAGGCGGGATTTTTGCCACCTGTGCGGGGATGGTGGTGGCCGCACGCGATCTCGTCAATGAAACGCGGTTTACCCCTCTTGATCTGATTGATATCACCGTGAACAGAAATGCGTTTGGAAGACAACGGGAATCATTCGAAGCAGATATTCCCTTCAATGGATTTGATACCCCATTTCACGCGGTATTTATACGGGCACCTGTTATCACCAGGGTCGGGCCTGATGTTACTATCCTTGCAGAAATTCCACAGGGCATTATCGCGGTGAAAAAAGGAAAAAAACTCATCCTCTCCTTTCACCCGGAGATCAGTCATGACCTTAGAATGCATGAGTATTTCCTGAATGAGATTCTAACCAAAAATTAATTATTTTGCCTTCCCCTGGTTTTTAACGGCCTCCATAGCGGCTTTTACCTTCTCCTCATCGCCCAGGTAGTAATGCCGCACCGGTTTGAGTTCATCATCCAGTTCATACACCAGTGGTATCCCTGTTGGAATATTCAGATCAGAGATGTCTGCATCAGATATGGAATCAAGGTGTTTGACCAGTGCACGGATACTATTTCCATGAGCAGTGATCAGAACCCGTCTGCCAGACCTGATTACCGGTGCTATCTCATCGTTCCAGTACGGGATGAACCGTGCAACGGTATCCTTCAGACATTCGGTCATGGGCAGATCGCGTTGGTCAATCTCCCGATACCTTCGGTGATAGGAAGGATTATCCAGGTTATCCGGAGAGTATGCAGGAGGGCGGATGTCATAGCTTCTTCTCCAGATATGAACCTGCTCTTCACCATACTTCTCAACGGTCTCCGTCTTGTTCAGACCGGTGAGTGCCCCGTAATGCCGTTCATTCAGGCGCCATGTCGGAATGACTGGTATCCACATGAGATCCATCTCGTCCTGGATAATCCAGAGGGTCCTGATGGCACGTTTCAGGACAGAGGTGTATGCAATATCAAAATCAAACCCCTGCTCCTTAAGGGTCCTGCCTGCTGTCCGTGCCTCTTCGATACCCTGGGGGGAGAGATCGATATCACGCCATCCGGTAAACCGGTTTTCCCGGTTCCAGAGGCTTTCTCCATGACGAATCAGAACCAGTGTATACATAACAACTCACCTAACCATGGGTAATACAATCGGTTAATCTATCTGGAAAGGTTTTATGGGAACGCTCTCCAATCATCAGTTATGACCATTCGTACCGGATGGGTGCTGATGATAATATTCATTGCTGTTATGCTCCCAGCTCATGCAGCGGTGAATATTACATCTGAGGGACTGATCGTGAGTGAGACCGGATATGCGGGGGGTTCACTTACGGTGATTGAAGTGGTAAAAAATGCAGGAGATGATGACAGCGGGCCGGTGACCATCTCCTATTATCTGGTAAATGAAAGTGAGGGGAGTGCAAAACGGGTACCGATAGGAACAGCGGATCTTGATTCGATCACATCCGGCGGGGATTATTCAAGTGTAAAGACCTTCCTTTTACCGCTTGACCTGGCTGATGGGGCATACAAATTTGTCAGGGAGATCATGGGAAAAGAGTCGACCCCGGTCCAGCAGAAAACGATACGAATCACTGACCCGCTCCCTGATGGCAGTGCAGCCGATCTTGTGGGATCTGGACTTATCATCCCTTCCCATGCAGGACCGGGCGATCAGATTCGGGTGATTACTGCCGTAGAGAACCGTGGAGGAACAGATGCTGGAAAATTCTATGTCGACCTCTACCTGACAAACCGATCAGTTCAGACCGCTGAACCACTGCTTCTTGGGACATGGGAGGTCGGATCTGTTCCGGCAACCGGCCAGGCAAGCTCGACCCGGACTTTTACCATTCCCCGTGAAATTCTTGCAGGCGAGTATGGAGTTCTCATGGATGTAGATCCGGGCAATCTGATACCTGAAAGCAATGAGGAGAATAACGACTGGTACCGGGACGGGATGATCCGAATTATCGCCGGAGGGCCACAGACGATTGCACCCCCCGTCTTCATCAACACCACTACATCCATAGTAATGATAAACCAGGATCAGGGGCTCCAAAACCAGTCCTGATTCCTCACCCTTTCTGTTCATAGATGCACCACCGCATACTTTATAGTGAACCACATGTTATACTATATTGGTAAATTGAGATCGCAGTGGATATCTTCCGTAAGCAGATTATTCTCATTCTCTTTTTTCTTCACGTTTAGATAGGGGGCCGGCTATTTCCGGTCCCCGGTATTGACATTCACTGACAGTTTACCGGAGGTTCGATAAACATGTTCTCAGTATTTGGTATAACAGACCCTGCAATCTGGATGGGGTACGCATTAGCGATTGGTCTCGCACTCGCCTGTATTGTGTACGGAGCGATGAACTGGAATAAGGGGGGCAGAGACCATGGCAGTTGACCCTGTTGTAACCATCATCCTTGTACTGGTGTATGTTGCGATTACCCTGGTGCTTGGATATCTTGGGTACAGAAAGACCATTCATGCAGAGGATTACCTGCTTGCCGGCAGGGACAGCCACCCGGTGATCATTGCCCTGTCCTATGGTGCGACATTCATCTCAACATCAGCCATTGTGGGATTTGGTGGTGTTGCAGCAAACCTTGGAATGGGCCTCATATGGCTGACAGTCTTTAATATCGGGGTTGGCATTCTCCTTGCATTCGTTCTCTTTGGAAAGAAGACACGGGAAAAGGGAGCAGAGACCGGGGCAGTTACATTCCCGGACCTTATGGGAAAGATCTTTCATACGACAAAACTCCAGTTCATCAGTGGGATCATCATCCTCCTTGGCATGCCACTTTATACCGCTGCTGTTTTAATCGGAGGGGCACGGTTTCTGGAAACGACACTCAATATCTCATATACCACAGCATTGATTGGATTTGCAGTAATTGTTGCACTGTATGTCATTTATGGTGGTCTCATCGCCGTCATGTACACCGATGCATTCCAGGGAGCCATTATGCTTATCGGTATGACGATACTTCTGGTGCTGACCTACATATTTGTCGGAGGAGTCACCGCAGGGAACTCGGCACTTGCAGCCATGGCAGACCTAGTCCCTGATACACTTGCCAGTCAGGGAATGACCGGATGGGCATCAATGCCCGATCTTGGATCACCAATCTGGTTTACCCTTATCACCACCCTTGTCCTCGGTGTTGGCATCGGAGTGCTTGCCCAGCCCCAGCTGGTGGTCAGGTTCATGACTGCACGGGAGAACCGGGCACTCAACCGGGCAGTTCTGGTAGGGGGGCCATTCATCCTCATGATGACCGGTGTGGCCTTTACCGTTGGTGCTCTGACCAATGTCTACTTCTATCAGCATATGGGCAAGATTGCAATCGATGCAGCAGGAGGTAATGTCGATTCAATCATTCCGCTGTACATTAATACGGCAATGCCAGACTTGTTTGTCATCATCTTTATGCTGACACTGTTGTCTGCTGCGATGTCCACCCTCTCATCACTCTATCACACGATGGGAACAGCGCTCGTCTGTGATATCTGGGGACGGGGACAGCGATGTGCCATGTCACTTCGGGCAAACCAGATCGGGTGTATCATTATGATGATTCTGAGTGTGATTCTTGCTCTTGCCATGCCGGCGAGTATTATTGCACGGGCAACTGCGATGTTTATGGGTCTGTGTGCCTCGGCATTTCTTCCGCCATTTGCAGTTGGTGTGTACTCGAAACACCCCTCCCGTACCGGCGCTCTGGTAAGTATGATTGTTGGTGCATGTATCTGGTTCTTTTATACGGTGTTCATTCATACCGCAGAGGCAAAGGCTCTTGGGATCTCCCAGTTCCTGACCGGATCAGTAACAATACTTGGTGCACCCTGGACCGTGATAGATCCACTGGTCATTGCACTGCCGATATCACTCATTGTGATGGTTTTGTTCCAGGTTCGTGAACGGGGTCTGGGGGATAAAACCGGATAACCCGGGGATAAATTCTTTTTTTGAAATAACCTTACATCCCCTCTTATTTTCATAAAATCTGATGGTTTTGAGAGTTCAGGAACCTTTTTATATATAAGGAAAAAATTTGACCTTTGAACAATAATATCCGGTCATATAATGGTACGGAGGGATGACCATGAATTTCAGAACAGTATTGATCCTGATATTTATCCTATCAGTACTGACATTTCCCGTTTTTGGAGCAGAACTCACGAAAATTTTTGGGAGTGTCCCGAGAATGGGAGTAAATCAGGTAACTATTGACAATTCAGCAAATGAAAAGGAAGCGGTCATAGTATTTAAGGAGATCAACTGGCCGATACCATTCGCCGTATACCTTGGTTCCCATCAATCAGGCACATTAAAGGTACCCACAAAATCATACCAGATATATTACACACTTGGATATAACTGGAACGAAGCGGATAAACGATTTATGAGCCAGCCAGAATATTTTATGATTAACGGCATTTTTAATGCCGGAGAATCCGGCACGATCCATGAGGAGAAAACACAACCTCAAAAAACGATTATTGGGACCTATATTGACGAATATAATGTGACCCGGTACATTACTGCTGAATCAGATCCTGCCGAGTGGAAATGGGCAGAAAGTTATATCCCACTCTTCCCGACTGCTGATTCAGAATTTTCTTCGGTATCAATAAACCCGGCAGAATTTCCCCTTACCTAAAAAGGAAGCCCTTTTTTTGTATTCACTCCTTGAATAAAGTTCATGATATAAATATTTTGAAATACTTGTGCATCTTCCGCTAAGAATTTCCCCAACGGTTTCAGATTTTTCTGCGGATACATGCTGCACAGATCCTTGGGCCAGGAAACGACTGATTCGTCAGTGCCGGAAATTGAATAATACAATTATCCAGGGTTCAGGTCCTGAGAGATTCTGGTTTTCCAGTTCGGAAAATCGTTCCTCTAAAAAACCCTGATTCTATCTGATTTTGTTTCGAACGTTATCCAAACAGGCAGAAAAAAATTTAGATATAGGGGTTGCGAAGACCCTTCTTGACACCAAAGGTTGCCCGGTGTTCGAGTTCCTTCTGGTTCTTGGTGATCTTCTCGGTTGCAAGCTTGGTGACAAGCTCAAGACCAGGCTTGACACTCTCAATCGGCTTAGTCTCAAAGACACCAGCAGCGACTGCTTTGTTCCAGATATTTTCTCCATTGGTGTTCCGGATAAACACAGTGGACCATCCATCAGGGGTTCCGACTGAACCGGTGGAGATGTCAGCAAGGTTTGCCACGTAGTCAAGACAGACATGACATCCTGGCTGTTCGTATTTGTGAGTAAGTTTGAGCGGAATCTGGGAGACTGCACCACGGTTGGTGTATGCCCAGTACTTCCCCTTTCCGATATCGGTCTTCTTGAGTGAGTGCAGATCAACATTGCAGTGGTCCTGCACGATCTGGGTCATGCTCTGATATGAGAAGTTCTCCATACAGAAGATACCCATAGCAAGAGCAATCTTGTCACATACATCACGAAGTCCGATCGGGTAGAGCTGTGCTTTTCTGAGCGCCTGGATCTGGCAGGGAGTTCCGACGATACCGACCTTGTCAAGACCATACTTGCGTACAGACTCTTTCAGGACAGACATATTCGGACATACATTGTATCTGGTTCCCCGGGAAGACAGGATCTCTTCCGGAGTGGTTGCCACGATCGGTTTTGGCTGCCATGGCTTTTCTCCCTGGCCTGCAACGATTGCACCATCAATGATTCCCTCTTCAAGTGCATAGAGGAACATTGAGGTGACAATCCCGCCATCCTGGGAGCAGCGCAGGACTTCTGCATTGGTGCTGCGGGCAGCGACTGCAGTTTTGTATTTGCCAAGATAATCCATGATTAGTTCCCTCCCGGATTCATGGCACCATTAATGGCAGTGATAATGGTCTCATACTGGTTCACAACATCAAAGCTATAGAATGCACGCGGACATGCTGCATAACAGGCACCACATTTGATACACATATCACGCTCAATGTTTGGCTTGCCTTCCTGCATGGTGATAGCATAGACCGGACATGAAGTGGCACAGGTTCCACAGCCCATGCACAGACCCTGGTTGATAACCTTGGTCATGATGTCACAGCCACAGGCCTCGCTGCTGGTTGCCTTGCTTCCCTCACTGGCAAGTGCCATAAGCGGTGCGAGGTATGCCTTTGCAAGAGCCTGCTGTTCTGCATTCCCTTTCAGGAGCAGGTATGCCATAACGCAGACATTTCTGATCTGCTGGGGGCATGGTGCACAACCGGGGATATAGACATCCACATCGATGACGTCACCGATGGGGACGAATCCCTCGTGCTGTGGCTGGTTCCATTGTCCACCACGGCAGAACCGGGTGATGTTCCCGTATGCTGCACAGCCACCGAGAGCAACAACGACTGCTGCTTTCTCACGGGTTTCCTTAATTTCTTCTACAGACAATTCATCCTGCAGACAGACTGACCCCTCAACCAGTGCGACATCCATCTTTGGAATGTGACGTGCATCGGCAAGAGTTAAACAATATACGAGGTCAGCGTAATTGTCAAGGATGGTGAATAACCCCTCGTAGTTATCGGCGAGGGAGACAAGACATCCTGTACACCCACTCATGTGTACATGTCCGACTGTTATTTTGTTAGCCACAGGCCTTTCCTCCTTCTTAGGTTCTTCTTTCGCAATCGGTTCAGATACTGGAGCTTTAGGTGCCTGCGATTTCGGAGCAGGTTCCTTCTTCTCCTTCTTCCCGAAGATCAATGATAGTAGTCCCATGATTTACCCCAATCATTTTCAGCACGAGCTGTACTGTCCTTGGGATCGCTTCTGTTACCTCTTCGGAGAGCCCTATCTCAAATTCTGGTTCAGAAACCCGCTTTGGCTGACACCCGATGATATCAATCTTCACCCGGTGTTTCAGCTGATGGATGGGTTCAGTCAAATCCCAGGAATGAGCATCCCGGTATTTTCCCGGTGGCAGATCATCAGGGCTGATAATCGCAATATCCCCAGGTTTCCCTCCGAAATCAGCAATATCAATGATGATGAGGTGTTTAACCGGCTCATCCGATTGCGCAAGAAGCGTAAAGAGGAAATGCGGGCCACCGAGGCCTGCATCTATTACCTTTACATTCTCGGGCAGGTCGAGTTTCTGAAGTTCCTCGACTACGGCCGGTCCGAACCCATCATCCGCAAAGAGCGGGTTTCCGCACCCGCAGATTACGATCTCCTGGAACAGCATGCGCAGGGCACTCTCACTGGACGAGCTTCTGGGCGACAATCTTCTTGCTCTCGTCAACTACCAGCATGTGGGTAGCACAGGACACACAGGGGTCATATGCACGCATGATGACCTCGGCAAGCTGCCATGGTGCTCCCTCGAGAGCCCGACTGCAGGTCGGGAAGTTCCATGTGGTCGGAACAAGAAGGGTGTACTCCTGAACTTTTCCATCCTTGACACGGGCAAGGTGAACATCACAACCACGTGGTGCTTCGTTTGCATTCCATCCAAGGCTGCCATCTCCTTGTGGAATCTCGTCTGCAAGGACTGATCCATTGCAGTCAAGAGCATCACAGGCTTCGATCATGGTGTAGAGACAGTCCGGATACTCCATCTGCCTGGCAATCTGCAGACCCATGGCTCCCTTACGGTCATAGTTCTTGAAGATGGTCAGTCGTGCACGTGGACCGACTTCAACGGGCTGGCCATCATAGAGCGGAACGGAGGTACAGGCCTGCATCTGTGGCCAGGTCTTGGTTCCTACCTTAGTAGTTCCACCGACTGGATAGTCTGCATCTTCAAGACTAATCTCGAGTTCTCCCTGGTACCAGTGGTATGGTGAAACATCGGTCCACCGGTCCGGATCCCACTTTGGTTCAAAGTCAAGGCTTGAACTGTCAAAGACAGGGTCTACTGCCATGTAACCCTGGTCATGCCATCCGAACTTCTCCGGAATCTCGACTTCAGTCTTTCCGACAGTAACAGTGCCACGGTTCTCCCAGTTCTTCAGAACGGTGATCATGAACTCCATCTGAGCGATGGCAAGGGGGAGAGCTTCCTTGGCAAGGTCGTAGATCTTCTGTTTTGCCTGTGGAGAGATATTGTAGAACATACCTCCGACACGAGGGTTGCTCGGGTGAATGGCTTCTCCACCTGCGATCTCACCGACGGTCTGCCCGATCTCACGGAGACGCTGGATCCGCTTTGCAACGGTTCTGACTGGCTCTTCAGGGGTGAACGGGTTGATCTTGGTGTCTGTTCCTGGGATATACATATCCGGCAAAGTCAGAATGTTATG
>NZ_DAONKG010000021.1:0-18679 GCF_035406105.1 Methanospirillum sp. | reverse complement strand
TTCGGACTCCAGATCTCCGGATTCTTCCACATATTCTCATCCCATGCCATGCACCCCTCAGGAATCATACGACAATACGAGAGAAAGAGTTCAGGATCACGGATTGGGTCAGTATATCTCACAAAGCTGCCGCTCCGGTACCTGGAAAGGAGTGTATGATACGCCCCGAATATCTGATCCCGAAAATATGGCCTGATCTTATGACGATACGGAACCGGAAGCCGCTCTATCTCAAGATTGAGTTGTCCACCGATGACCTGCAGTTCAAACACTGAATACGTTGAGATCGCTTCGGCTATTATGGTTGCAAGTTCCCCTTTGCTGGTCGCACCTGACATTCGTGCAACGACTGACTCGATCTTTGTTCGCTCCGGATCTGTCATCCCACCGCAGAGCCGTTCTGTTATCACTGCCTGTACATGTAACCCGGAGAACCGATATAGTTTAAGAAAAATGTTCCGGGTATACGTTCGTATGATCCGGTGGACACAGTGTTCATACTATTACCTTACGGACACGATATATATGAGATGGAACCATCCAATATTTCAGCGCTCATCATCCTTATCGGCGGTATATGCGGCATTGTTCTCATTAAAGCCGTCGGAAAATATCTGAGATCACAGGCAAAAAAGACAGAAAGCGTTCTTGATGATATCATACTCACCTCTATTGGGAAACCACTGATTCTGTTTCTTATAATCATCACCATCTATTCATCTCTTGCAACAAGCACCCTCATTCCCCCGGAACTGGCCTGGATCCTTGACAGCAGATATCTGATGGTCTGCATTACCATCCTGGTAACCTGGATAGTCTGGTCCTTTGTCAGAAATGTTGCGGTTCAGTATGAAGAACATATCCTCCAATCGTCTTCACATGAAGCTGGAATCAGATTTTATCATTTTTTCCGCTCCACCTTCAGTTATATTATCTGGATGATCGCAATCGTAATCATCCTTGAAATCCTCAGTGTTGATATCACTCCCCTCCTTGCTGCCGGGGGGATTGTGGGTATTGCCGCAGGTTTTGCCGGAAAAGATATTCTGGGGAACTTCTTCTCCGGAGCACTTCTTGCTGCAGATCAGCCGTTCCATATCGGGGATCGGATTCAGGTTCAGGATTTTATCGGTGATGTTATCACCATCGGTCCCAGGAGTACAAGGATTCAGACGCTTGACAATCAACTGATAACCATCCCGAACTCTATCCTGACCAATGATGTTGTCATCAATTATGCCGAGCCTGATCTGAAGATAAAAGTCAGAATACATGTGGGAGTTGCCTATGGCAGTGATATTGAAAGAGTAAAACTGCTCCTGCTTCGGATAGCAGATGAGATCATTGAGACCGGTTTGTGTCTCGCTGAACCAAAACCTGCGGTGTTTTTCCTGGAATTTGCAGCATCAAGCCTGAATCTGCAATTGATTGTCTGGACAGAGAAGTATACCATGACCTTTGAGATTCGGGATTTTATCAATTGCCGTATTCAGAAGGTATTTGAGGAGGAAGGAATTGAGATCCCCTTCCCCCAGATGGATGTGCACCTGAAAGCGGAAAAAACCGGGAGCTGGTAGTTGGGACTTCATATGGTCCCATGATCAATACTATTCATGGAACTCTCCCCTATGGAGCTCTTTCAGAAAGAAGCCCCGGAAGTTGCTGCAGCATTCAATGGTCTGATACAGACACTTGTTGCATCAAAAGGACTGGATGAGAAGACAAAGCAGTTGATATATATTGCCATGAAAACTGCCATGGGTGATGACCGGGCAGTCAGGGCCCATATTCCCATGGCAAAATCACTCGGGGCAAGCAGGGAAGAGATGATTGATGCAGTGCTTATGACGCTGACCGTAAGTGGAATTGCCGGAGTGCTCAAGGTACTGCCCCTCATTGTTGAGATGTATGATACACAATGAGTATAGGGAAAGCTGAATATCTCAAAACACTTACCGTCTCAACGCTTCAGAGCAGATCAGTCCCTATTGGAACTGAGCTTGATGGCAGTTCCCCCCCTTCCATCTTTATTGGAAGTGCAGGATATCCAAAAGTATATGCCGGTCCGCTCATCACCCCTGACCATGGGGATACCAGTGTGTATGACACACCTGAGTCATGGATTCCTGCACACAAGTCACAGGAGGAGATCATCGGCTACCGGCTCAGCCTGGTCCGGGGAAAACGCCTTGTTGAGATTGGGGATATACAGAGCAGATTTGTCAGTCAGCTTCAGGAGATTGTCCTGTCAGACGCATCGGTTGAGAGTGAGGCTGCATTTCTCGAGGTTCCGACCGGGTTTTCATTGAGCGAGGAGCATGCCCCGTTCGGACCAAGTGCCTCAATAGACAGGCTCTCATGTGAGCCGGTACGGTGGAACCAATACCTTGAACGGGTATTTTATGATACGGATCTCCCTGCAAAGGATGCGGTCATTGCCCTTCACCGGAATAAGGTCCCCTTTTCAGCAATTCAAAAGGCATTTTCGGCAGGGACCATGGGAAATGAAAAGATGCGGCATCTTGTCCCGACCAGATGGTCGATCACCGCAGTGGACAGCACCCTTGCAGATCATCTCTATAACCAGGTGAAAACATTCAGTCCGATTGATACCTGGCGGGTTCATGAATTTTCAAGCCTGCATAACCGGTATGCGGTCATTCTCACCCCGACCGGGTGGCAATATGAATGGACTGAGGCATTTATCCGGGTTCTTGGTGATGAAAAACTTGTCTTCTCCGACAGTGAAGTAAAACGACCAAAAACCGAGTATTCATCGGTCGGAGGATGCTATTACTCATGCAAAATGGCGGTCCTTGAAGCACTTCTGCGGGAACGAAAACAGGCTGGGGCGATCGTCCTTCGGGAGGCTACGGAGGGGTATGTCCCCCTTGGGGTATTTAATGTCAGGGAGAATGTCAGACATGCAATGCTCACCAAAGGAAAGGAGTTTGAGACTTTTAAGGATGCATTCTCATATGTATCTGCGAATATGACCCTTGAGCCGGAACGGTTTATCAGATCAGGCCGCCTGCTTCGAAGTCTTCTCAAAGAGCAACAAACCCGTCTTTCTGATTTTACTTTGAATAAACCAAAAATATCAGACGAAGAGGAACTATGATAAATGATCAGCCGCAAGAATGTATGAGGAGCCGGTTTTCAAAGGGATAGATCCAGCCCCCTGATGTGAGAAGGTATTATCAGATGACTACAAAGAAGAAGATCCTGCTCATTGATGACGAAGCAGTCTTTCGGAAAACCTTACAGGAGGATCTCTCATATTGCGGATATATCTGTAAGACTGCAGAATCTCCGTCCGAAGGGATGAGGCAATTAAAAACTGATACTTTTGATCTCATTCTTCTTGATATCATGATGGAGCCCCTGGATGGCTGGGATACCCTGGACCTTATCAAAAGCCTGACCCATGGCTATGAGACACCGGTTATCATGGTCTCATCCAAAAAAATGGATCTGGTGGAAGTGGTCAGGTATGGAGAGCGGCTGTATGGGTATATGGCAAAACCCCTGACACGAGAGGAGTTATGTGCCGGGATTTACTCGTTTTTCCGCTGGTATGAAGCCCTTTTTGAAGCAGCTGCAAAAATACGTTCAGAATCCATCCCTGAAGAAGACGTTGCCCTCTGGCTTGAACTCTCACGGCAGGTCAGAGTCATAACTGACCTTCGGTCCGAAGCAGCCCTTCTGTGTATTCCAGATGGTGATCATACCGAAGAGGAGTGCCGGGAAATGCTCAATGAACAGGTTGATGAGATGATCCGCGAAAAGCGGGCGAAACTAATGGAACTAACGCAAAAATACCCGATTCTTCAATCAATACATCAGTAAATCAGGTAATAAAAAAGTTTTAGTATCGTCTGCGGTTGCCGCCAAAGCCACCGCTTCCGCCACCATAGCCACGGTTGCCACCAAATGAGCTGTTCCCGCCAAATTCACGGCGTGGCTGCATCGGGCGTGCTTCATCGATCCTAAGGGTTCGTCCGCCAAATTCGGTCTGGTTCAGTGAGTCCATTGCGTTTTGTGCCTCTTCAGAGGAACTCATCTCTACAAAACCAAAGCCCTTCTGTTCGATAAGCTTGACACTGTCAATTGTGCCAAACGGTGCAAACAGCTCTCTGATCTGGGTCTCGTTCGTGGAGTAGGGGAGGTTCCCAACGTATAATCTCTTTCCTTCCATTATCAATCACTTATCTTTTGCATCCGTGTAATTGGCAGGTAGGGATTTTAGGGATCCGCTCTGCCAGAGACATAACCGAGAATAGCATGACACAAAACACTTCAGACCGAAGGATGCTCAGGGACTATTTCAGAATTGCTCAAACGTCTGCTATACAATAATTGACGCCAGAGTATATCAAGTATCACCATACCGGGAAGGATTACCGGTATCCTTCCCAGCAGGCCTCACATCCGATGAACGAATCATCATCCGGCGGGGTAATACTGACCATCCCACCGGCCTTTTTCATATTATTACTGATATTGATATCATGAGTCTGGTCAGGATCAATCAGTATTGAGAATGTATATCCACCAAAATCTATGGTTTCAGGGATTTTGTATTCGAGTGAAAATGTCGTCTCCTGTCCGGCCGGAAGAGACTGAAATGCTCCGTTTACCGGAACCAGGGTGATATTTCCAAGAAAGGCACTCACGGTAACCATATATGAAGGAATGTCATCACTACCGGTGTTTGCAACCCGGACGGATGGATGAAGCACCCCACCGGGAGAGGTGGTACTCTCTGCTACCAAAACCTCTACATCCCTGACCTCATAATCAGGACCGATCCTATCAGAACCGGCTGCCAGAGAGATGGTATCTGCTGCATTATCACGCGGTGGTTCCTGTGCCGATCCCAGGGCTGGAGACAGGAAGAGGAACACAAGCATCAGAATTACGGGCAATCTGATCATTCTCATACCATTTCTCCTATATGATATAGCAATCTGCCGGTATCATGAATAGACATAATCACAGGCATAAGGCATCTCATAATCAAACATCTCCTGATAATACGGGTTCATAAGGACCATAAGGTGCATATCCTCATCCGCCGTCAGATTCATCACTGCTCCGGGGGCGATATACATGATATCATCCTTTGCAAGCGGGTATTCATGACATCCGACTGATATGGTGCCAGAACCCTCTCGCACTGACATAAGTTGGTACCGGTCATCAATGTAGTGATCAGGAACGCCTGAGCCGGACGGGATATGAGCCGTCCCGACGTCAAATCCTATGGCATACGGGCCTTCACGGGGATGCAGAAGCCTTGAGAACTGAAATGACCGGTTTGTGTCAGTGTCCCCGCGATCAAGCGGAGTTATCTGATCCTCAGAGATGACCTGCGTCCTATTTTGGGCCTCCTCCGGTGTGCTAAAAAGATGCATTTCAGACGTATTGTTGTTATCCGAGGCCAGAGACCAGTCGATGAATGAATAAAACTGAAGGGTCTCATTTGCAGCATTCTCAAATATCCTGATTTTATGTGGTGGAATATATACTGCTTCGTCCTTCTCTGCTCTGATCTCCTCATCATCCGTCTTCAGCCGGAGTGAACCATCTGTGATATAGAGGACCTCCGCAACCGGGAGGATGGCATCAGGAGAGAGGCTTCCTTCCGGGTCCATCCTGTAGATTCGTATTGAAAGATTTGACATAAGGGTCCGGTTTCCCATGCGTTCCAGAAGTGATGAGAGGTCGCAGATGCTGACATAATCATCATATACTGCGAAATCGCATGCATCGCTTGTGATCAGAATCCCTTCTGACTTTTCCCATGATTCATCAGCACCACTCGTGCCGCTAAAAACTGCAAGGATAACGATACAGAGTGCGTTGGTCTGCATAAGACGTGACCATTCAGACATGCAATCAACGTTACCCGTGTAATGATATGAGTATTCGTACCATACTTTTCTCTCATACCCTTTTCTCTGCATCTACCGGTATTGTGATTAAGAGAGTGAGCTTCTCATTCTCGAGGAGCTAACCTCTTGTGCTGACACATGTCAGAGTTCGAAGTGATTCTATGCAGAAGATTCATGCAATATGTACCGTTATCTTCATGATGTTCATTATTTTATGCCAACCCGGCTCTGTGTACGCACAGGAGATCGGCGAGACGACTGATTCGAGTCACGAATCACCAGATGTTTCTTCCAGTCAGATAACAGGACTTCTGTACAATGGAACGGTTGATCCGGAGAGTTCAAGTACCATCACGGCTGAATCCGGGTCCTCATACACGATCCCGGGGAATACTCCGATTGGGATTCTCTCTTCCCTTGAGAAGGCGGGTGCTGTAGAAAGCCTCGCAATTGGCGATGAACTTATGAAGAAGAAGGGAACCCTCCTGCTCTATGGTATCGGCAACCTCTCCTCCGGTGACGGTAATGGCTGGTTTGTAAAAGTAAACGGCAAACGGCTTGAGGATGTTGTTCTTGCTGAAACCGAGGGGCTCTCCCGGTATACCCTTACGGAAGGCGACGTCGTCTTATACACGCTGGGTGATCCGAACGGCATGGTATCAGAGTCAAAGGCATACCTGACCGTCACGGTCGGGAAGATTCGTGAGGCTGAACCAGAACCGGTGACCGAATCATCAGCCAACGAAACGACACCCGCATCTGATGAAATCAGCACTCCTGAATCATCAGCCACCCCGCTGGAACAAATGACAGAAGAGACTGACCAGGTATCAGCCGATACCCCGGAAAAGCCGGTGCAGGAGAAGAAATCCGACGGTGGCCAGGAGCTGCTGTATTCAGGCTCGCTCCCCCTCACCTCCGGCACAATTACCATCGAAACGACCGGTGGTGAGTATGACATTAACGCAGCAACACCGCTTGGTATATTGCATACCCTTTTGAAAGATGGAAAGATTTCCAGCCTCTCGGTAAGTGACAAGGCAATGAAGAAGGGAAATATCCTGATACTGGAGGGAATTAACGATTATCATTTCTCAGGCGATAAAACATGGTTTGTCCTTGTCAATGATGTACTTCTCAAAGATTACCTCAATGATGAGGAAGGCCTGAACGTCTATACAATAAAGACCGGAGACAAGATCGGCTATTATTTTGGTGAACCATCACAGCCGGCAGATGCCGCACAGGTCAGGCTGGACGTCACCATCGAATAACCCTTTTTTATAACACAAGAAAGATGAAATATCCTGCACAATAAGAACAGGCGTTTATCAGAATACTAAACAGGATTGCATCTTTTAAGGCCAGATGAAACGTCATTTGTATTGGTATTATTTCACAGATCACGATAGCATATTCAAGGAACCATACTGGAATATCATGAATAAGATGGAGATAATTCAGGGCCGGATTGGTTACACAATTAAGTAGCAGAATAAATACGGCGGACCTTAAGGAGGCAGTCCCAAGCAACAGGGATAAGACAATCCATTCAATGATGATTGTAAGAAAAAGTGCCTGAAGAAAAAAGAGGGCCAGGTCCATCTCGACCGTTCAGGGCACCACAGGGGGGATTGGATCTTCGTCACCTGCTATGCCGACCTGAAGAACCGAACCGTTTTTCAGCCCGAACAGGGCAGACTCTTTCTTCACCTCAAAAGCGGTTGCATTCAGGGTAGTAATGGAGAGATTGACCGTTACATTATCAATACCCAGTTTGTCTTCATAAAATGCCCCTACAGGAAGTGTGATATTTGCCGTCAGGAAGGGAAGAGATGACAGATACGTTTGTGTGTCATTTTCTGTTGCTGCATTGGAAGAAGATTCTTCAGTATCTCCTCCGGTAATTTTGTTCACATCGATATCTGGAGCCAAAATGGCATGAAGAATAAATGCATCCAGTTTATATCCCCCTCCAAAGGTTCCATTCTCAATAATGTGAGGATATTCCCATCCCCAGATCGCACTGCTGGTCAGAAACAGGTAATCTGGAAAATCATCAACATTCACGATATGATACTGATATGAGTACGTGGACACTCCCTCGACTGCCACATCTGCATACAGTGCAGGAATCAGGATACCAAGTCCCAGGATAAGGATTATCATCCGGTACATACACGTTCACCGAAATGAGTACTCATCGCAGAAGGGTATTATTATTCCGGTAAAAAATCAGAGGAGATTGGGATGATCCCTGAGAAATACCCGTATCCGTTTATCAGATATATCGGCCCGGTCTCCTGCCATAACTCCTGCAGCAGCATATGATTGTGCAGAACCATTCTCTCCCCTCTCCATCAGGGAGGCAGCCTCTTTGAAGGTATCGGCAAACTGGGTCATCCGATCGATAAAGTCATAATAATTCAGCCTGACATAATCCATCTTCTTTGGAAATGTGCTGCCATCATTATTATTACGAATAGCATGGCGGAGTTCTTCCACTCGTGAACCGGTAAGGGCCGGATCCGCTGCCTCCCATGCACTGAGGACCTTCTTCTTCCCTTCTTGAATCAGGTCAAGCCTGGTGATGACCATATCATGAAATGCACTATTTGGATCAGCGGTCGGAGTGGGCATTATTGTCTGAGGAACCTCGGTGGTGACCAAAGGTGTCGGTATCTCCTGCGTACTGACGACAGTCGGTTCTTCAGACAGGTTCTCCACCACCGGCGTTCCTTGTGGAGGAGGGTTCTCTGTTGGAACGTCGGTTGCTGGTATTTCAGAGACCGGAGAAGGGGCAGGAGCATTAGAAACACATCCACTGATAAACACCCCCGCAATAAGAACGAGAAGAACGATACAATATCGTATCATACAGTGATGTTGATTTCATATACCAATATGGTATCTAAATCCATGGCTCCACCGGTTCCGGAGACTGTGTGTAATGTATAAATCACCAAAAATATCAGGAATTGAATAGAATGCACGACCGGACATGATAATCTCAGGGAATTCTTCCGATGAAACCGGATACATATGGCACTACACTAGTTTTAAGGGTTCCATGAATTTTTTCTGGCACGCACCGCTGACCCTGCCGGTAAAACCTGCCAAAGTCGTGATCCACCCGCGAATATGTGAGATCTGACAACGGTCAAACATATGCTCCCCAATAGAAATTGTCGAACGATTGCCTATAAAAATCCATTTTGCCACAGTGAACATCAGATTACCCGTGAACCACCAATGCAGGGAGTTCAGGGGGATCGAGTATGTGTATGGAGTTAGAACAGAGAACAATTTCTCCCTGAAATTTATTGTTTGATTTTTATTTCACGAATACAAGAAGTAAACTTTAATTGTACACCCGATGACCCTTTGGATCAGAGGTACTCGTGACGGATCCCCCGGAGCGGTGCCTCGCGGGAATGGGGCCGGATACATCCGCTATAGCCCATCCTGATGGTATGCAGAGCTGGTTTCCGGAAAATATGATCCCCGGTGATGACACCGGTATACCATTACAACTGTTGCAACGGATTGGTACTGAGGTGCCATCCGGTCTGCACACATGGATCACCTACCAGACACATCAACCCCACCAGACAGCACAAGGTAGCCGGATAAACCCCCCGGCATCCTGCATACCATTTCATCGGGCATAATCATCATTCACATCCCCCCTGACAGCATCCCATCAGGGCACCCACCGGCTCCGCCCGTTTTCTTCTTGCATATTTGTATACCCATCCCATAACCGGAATTGCCAAGGGATACATACGTACCATCTCCCGTGCTAGTAACCACCAAGGTATATACAAACCGGTGGGGAAGATGGGATTTTGGAGCAGGAGAAAATCAGATGCTGAAGCGGAACATCCCTGTACGATAGAGCAGCAAAAGAAAGAACAACTCCGGAGCGGAGCGGCCGCATCCCCTCCTTCCTGTGCTCCTGTAAAAAAAGTGAAAATACCCCTGAACCGGGCCACAAGCGACGTGAAATTTGTTCAAAACAGCATCATTTTTCCATGCCCCATCTGTAGTGAATTAAACACGGTTGACCTCTCTGAACTTCATCCCATTCTGGGAGGGGAGACGATGTGTATGCAGTGCCAGGTGGTACTGCATATTCCGGGAGGGTATCAGACCCGCTCAGAGGTTCCCAAATTAAAGATTTATGCAGGATTGCCTGTTGCCGTTAGAAAATTTCCCCTCTTTTACTGGAATCATCCGGTCATTCATGAACTTGATGAACAGGGTATCACCCGAATCATTATTCAGTATGGTCTGTGGGGATTTTGTCAGCGGTGTCATCACCAGTTCAGCCCGGCAGTTCTGATTAATCTTCCGCATACTTCAGGAGAGATTGTTGATTACCGGTCACTCAGTTCAGAGGAGATGATGGAGATGAAGTCGCTCAGGGCCGGAAAATGCCCCTACTGCTCATACACCATATTACTGGTCATCATCTCCGAAGTCCCCCACTATGTCATATCAGCAAGTGAGAACCTTTCCCACCGGTGGGAGGAAGATTAAACCGGCTCGCCCACATCCAGCCAGTCATGAATTAATCCATGTGCAATACTATCTTTTGCCGGAAGGAGCGGGAGATCCGATCTCGTAAACCATCGGGCATCCTCTATCTCTTTCATATCCGACTCAATCGCTCCTCCGGCATACCTGGCCGTAAATCCAATCATCAGGGAGTCGGGAAATGGCCAGGGCTGGGAACCGAAATACCTGATATCGGTTACTTCAATCCCAATCTCTTCCCTGACCTCCCGGTGAACTGCCGCTTCTAAGGATTCTCCCGGCTCAACAAACCCGGCCTGGACACTGTACATGCCCTTGGGAAAATGAGGAGAACGGGAGAGGAGGATTTTGGGACCATCGGTTATCCTGACGATGACAGCAGGTGACAGGCGGGGAAATACAATCCTTTTACAGGATAAGCAGACTTTTGCGATCTCATCCTGCTTCATGGACGTTTTGGATCCGCAAAATCCACAAAACCGGGTGAGGGTATCAAACCGGATCAGTTGAACCGCGCGACATGCCATGCCAGGAAGAAAATCTACCGCATTCGCGGCAAATTCCCGAAGGGAATGAGCGGTGTAGCCTGAAGGAATCCTATCCGCATGTATCCCAAGTGCGATCCAGGAATGGCCGTCATAATTGCCTAGTGAGATCCTGCTCTGTATCTTTCCAGCACATTCATCAGGGATTTCAGGGAAGATGAATCCTATAGGCCCCTCCAGAAGCAGACCGTCCGTCCTGACAATGATATATACAGGGGAGGATTGGATCTCCTCGTGAAGATTCATCGGCGGGATAACATATGATGGATGGAACATGAAATCAGTATCAGATTTGGACTGATTTCATATCATGGTCCCTGTTTTTCAACGGTACCAAAAATCATTCAGACTGACCGGGTCATGGCAACAAACCGCTCAATTAACCATTCATTGCGAACTTCCGGATGAAAGAGCACCCCATACCAAGGATACAAACAATGCCTGACTACCTGGTCAGTAAGGGTGGATGTTGCAAGTGACGTCCAGAGCGGCGAGCGGGTTGCAGTATACTGATGGAGAGCATAGGCTGCAAACTCATCTCTCCCCTGCATCAGGATATCACCGGCTCCGATTTCTGTAACCTGAATGGGAATCATCCCAATCTCGGTAACCGGCATTACTGTTCCGCCGGTTTCTGAAAGAAGCATCTGCATCCCGGCACAGATCCCGAGAACAGGGCCAGTCCATCCACCCAATTGGGGGACCAGGTTTTGCGTTCTGTACCAGGAGTCGGCAAGGGCAGTCCCGCAGATGATAAGACCGGTGCACAGATGAACAGCAGCCTTGAGCGTATCTATTCGTACAACACGAACCGGCTGACCACAGGCCTGCACAATACGCTCAACCGGGGCTACAAATTCATCATAAAGAACGGTAATTTCGGGATGCGTGACATCAAGGATGATTATCATGCGTCATCCAGTCCGGCACGAGTGATCACATACCCCCCAGAACCATGCTCAAACCAGGTCCGTGCATCCCGAATGGTAATCCTCTTGGTAAAGAACGGGGCAAAACAGACAAAACTCTCATATTCTCCCCCCTCTCCAGCCAACGAGACATGATACCGTGTATTGAGATGATGTATCCGTTTTATAAAGGGGAGATCAATACGGGTTCCAAGCCATGTTTCATCAAGGGGCTCTGCAAATACCCCTGCAATGATCACTTCAAATCCGTCAGATACCAGAGTGTTCAGGTATTGGTCCTGATCACACAGCCATAATGGTGAGAAACACCATAGGTTTTCCTTATGACAGATCCGCTCGATACGTGATGCCTGGTATACTGACTGAATCGCTCCGGTAACAACTCCTTCAAGACCATATATCCGTGCAGCCCGCACAATTGCGACAGCCAGATCATCAAGTTCTTTCTCTTCAAGCCCGTCTGTGTCCTGGATAAGAAGCGGGATACCTGCTGCCTCTGCCTGTAGGCGGGTAAGTCCGATATTGGGAGTATGGAACATATAACTCTCAGGATTGCGTGATTGTATCGTGATAAAACATGCAATCTCATGCCCGGTCTGTATCATCCGCCATGCCGCGTAGAGCGAGTCTTTTCCACCGGATATCAGGGCACCAATTTTCATCTTCTCTGAAATTCACCCACCAAACAGTCCGGTGACCGCTGCCCACATATGGGCAAACCCTTGCCCAAGGACGACATTGGGATCAATCCCCAGGATAGGGAATATAAATATAAAATACGCAAACGTTCCGATGCTCGACCCGACATTTGCAAGTGCTGCAACAAGCACCACTTTAAAGAGCGGGATAGTACGCATCTCCATGATGGACTCAGCCTCCATGATCTTCTTGATATCAGAGCCGCGGGGCTTTCGAATCTTCGCCTCTGCAATTGCAGAAAACCATCCGGCGGCGATAAGCGGGTGGAGAGATGACAGAGGGCTGACCAGAAATCCTACAAGACCGGATACCGGGTGGCCGCCTGCAAGGAGGGTGAACACAAAGGTGAGTACCCCATGGATCAGTATCCAGTACAGTAATGCCTGGAGAAGCACCTCGGTCCCGACTCCTGAAAAGACAATGGCTAATAGCAGCAATGCGAAAACGGCAGTCACTACAATACCAAAGATAAGACCCCACGGCCGGGTTTTCATCTGCGAGGTAAGACTGTCAATTGGGGGGAGCGTTTCAGGTTTCTGGAGATACTGCTCGATTCCTTTGCGGTGTCCGGCACCAACCACCGCCAGCACCCGCTCATTGGCAGCAGCAAGACGAAGGAGATTATGTGACATATATGCGTCCCGTTCGCCGATTAGTGCTCCGGCACCACGGGGGGAGTATTTATAAAACTCCTCCATGGCAGCCTCAACTATATTCTCTTTCTTGAGCTCTTCAATATCGATGAGATCTCCGGTCTTGTCAGCGACGGCGATTGACCCTATCAGCGCATAAAACATCTTCAACTTCTCAAGGAGGGACATTGAAGCCCAGAACCGGTGAAGCGTCATGCGGATGTCACGGTCAATTAAGGCAAGTTTTACCTGCTTCTCCTCCGCGGCGGCAATAGCAGCCTTCATCTCAGCTCCCGGCTCTACTCCCACATCCATACCAATTCTGCGCTGAATGTAGGCAAGTATCCACTGAACCAGCAGCTGGGTGAAGTTTTTCGCCTGAAGAATATCTTCAATCTCCGGGTTTTTCTGCTGCTGCTTCAGGGCAAGGTACCGGCCCTGATCCAGTTCGACTGCAACCACATCAGGCTGCCATTCTTCAATCGCTTCCTTTACTTCATCGACACTTTTTTGTGAGACATGTGCCGTCCCGATTATCCGGATTTCACCCATGATATTCCTTTATTCCTTCTGTATCAATCACCACCGGCCGACCTGCCGGAATTCCCTCTGATTGAAGTATTGATCGAATTTTTTCTTCCTGTTCCTGCTCATATGCATATCGTCTGCAGAGATCAAAGGCAATACCAACTGCATCGGCAGATTCCTTATTCCGGCCGGTTCCCTCACACGGATGAATCGTAAGGCCCTGTTCGTCAAGCATAAACGGATACGTCCGACATATCCAGGGGCGACTCTCGTAAATTGCGCACCCTGATTCTTTAAGAAACTGACATCTGTCTCCATTTCTGCGAAGAACCCAGCCAAAGGTGTAGGTGCGATCCCCCTCCACAATCCGGTCTGGATATGGTTCAACAATCTCCTCAAATGAAAGGCCGGTACTCGTCATAATTTTTGATATTTCTTCACATCCAACCATGACCAGATTTGACCCTGGTTCTGTCTCCCTGCAACAGGACCCGCATCGGATACAGGAAAAACCGGTCCGGTGGATCTGATCGGCCAGGGAAGATTCGCAGTTCATCCTGAATTCAGATCCTGGCAGATGGAAAAGAAATTCTCAAAGACCCGGTGCCCCTCAAAGGTATGACTGACCTCCGGATGCCACTGAATACCAAATATGGGAGAATGCACATGGGCGATGGCTTCATTTCCACATATGGATGAGGTCGCAAGCCGTTTGAATTCTCCGGGCATGGTGACCACCTCATCGGCATGGGATGCCCATACCTGCATCTTATCCGGATACCCCTGCAGAATACCGTCGTGATCCATGATGGATACCTCCACTGCTCCATACCCGCCTTTCTGCCCTGACTGCACCGTTCCACCAAACTCCTGTGCAATCACATGCAGACCAAGACAGATACCAAGCACCGGTTTATCAAGATGGACATATTCACCTGACAGACCGGCACGGGTGATGTCAGGACCGCCACCAAGGATGATGCCCTGACATCCGTCGGAAACCTCATGAACCGGCGTGGTATTTGGGATCAGTTTTGCATCGATATCCAGGTCGCGAAGAGCTCTTAGAATGAGATGATTGAACTGACCATAATTATTGACCACAAATAAGGGGAGCATCTGCCCTATATTTTGGACCGGTCAGTAGATATGCATTCAGGGACTGTAGCCGGATACAAAGGAGATGATCGAACCGGTTATCTCATCAGGGCTGTAGCCGAGCAGGGCACCAAGCATCATTGCCCCGCCACACCCCATACCCTCCTTGACTTCCCCGATACAATAGCGTACCAGACCGGAATGCCCGATCTCTCCAAATCCGGGGTCCACATAGGTTATGGGAACCCCGATGTCACGTGCCGTCTTGTCACAACTTGCCGCCTTGTCGTCCCTCACATACACGGTAGTGACGACTTCCGGGAGTTTTCCGCCACATGCCTTAATTATTGCTGCAACGGCGAGCATCTGGGTACCACCGGCAAGCAGGAGTGTCCCTGAGTACTCTTTTGCAAGTCCGGCTGCAACCGCCATCATCGGATCACCGGTCTCAGAGATGATCTCAAGGGGATCAGAGAGGATTCGGCCGATTCGCCGGGTCACCGCAGTGTAAACCGCCTCTTTCATCGAATCTGGACTGGTCACCGCCGCGCTGCTTACCTTTGCATCATACCCAAGGCTTTTGAGGACACACAGAGCAGTCGTCGTACCCCCAGGGACACATTCGCCAACAACAAGCAGGTCATAGGCTGACAACAATCTTCCAATACGAACACCTTCATCGTACAGACGGCGTGCATCAGGAACTGCCGGCCCTTCCCGTGGATCACCACCTGCCGATCCAATAAGATCGAGAACCGGAATGGTCGGGTGGTGAACAAGTCCGGCATTTATAAAAAGAGGTGTGATGCCAGTCAGGTCAAGGACGGCACGGGTGATGGAAGCAGGAGTCGGGCATCCGGTCGGCGTGTTCGGAGTAGCATCTGAACTGGTGATTTTTCCCTGCCAGATAAGTTCAGCATCCAGAACCGGTACCAAGAGGGAACCCATCGGGCCTGGGCCTGCCCCCGATAATCCGGGGACCGTGGAAAGCATCGTATTTGCGAGTATACCGACAAACAAAGGTCTTTTTGGCTTTATGGTATGAGGGCGGGAGAGAAATGCCATAAAAAACTGTTACCCTGAATCCCCCATGAACCTCCCGGTTCCTCCCATAAACCCATATCAGTCTGATTCACATGTATGAGCACTCATGATTGAGCCTGTCAGGGCATTGCTCCAGTTCACGACGGTCCTTCCCCTTGGAAAAATAGTTCCTTTTGAAGCGTTTGCACGAAATACCTGGCTATATCCTCTTGCCGGATATATCACAGGAGGGATCGGAGCGCTCGTAATTCTTCTGCTCCCCGCCCCGTCATTTGTTCAGGCAGTTCTGGCAACCGGTGCTGTCCTTCTTGTTTCCGGTGCTAATCATCTCGATGGTCTTTTGGATTTTGGTGACGGGCTTATGGCACATGGATCCCGTGAGAAACGCATCCGTGCACTGACAGATCGGCAGATGGGTACCGGAGCACTGGCTCTTGGTATGATGGTAACGCTCCTGACCGTCGCTTCACTCAGTTCATTTCATCAGGCACTGACGGCCGCATCTGCACTCATCTTTGCCGAGGCAGGCGGGAAATGGAGTATGGCGATACTTACTGCGTATGGAAGACCATTCCATGAGGGGCTTCATGCAGTCCTCCATGAACAATCCAGAAAATGGTTTGTTGTTCCAGCAACCCTGCTCCTTATCCCGGCATTTCTGCTCCCGCTTCCTGGTGTGGCAAAGGCAGGTGCTGCCATTGTACTGGTGGTGGTTCCTCTGTGTATGCAGGCTCTTGCCTACCGGTTATTTGGTGGTGTCAACGGGGATGTGACCGGTGCAACCGGAGAGATAAACCGCTGCGCTCTTCTCACGGCGCTTGCCATCATCCTTGTTTGATGCAGGGAACAATGTGAGAACCGGATCGGACGTTCAGACACGGGTCCTGAACCGGGGGGTGTACCCCTGTCCTTTTTCGTCGTCACAGGCCACGGCAGACCCGTCGCGGACCAGGCTGTTAAACTGCATTGCCGCTTCCATGAGGATCTCCGGGGGTGCAGCATTGCCTCTCATTTGGGAAAAAGCATTCTCGTATGGAGAAGGCATAACCCGCGCCCCTACCTGAATCCCTTTACAATTCATGCAATATGAGCACCTTGTGTGGACTGGCAGTTTTCCAGAGGCGCATTCCACATACGCCTTATCAGAATTCTGTTCCCGGAGAATCGGAATAGTCTTCATTTGTAATCTGATCATTCCCCTGAAAACCTATTAATCACTTCGTTCCCTTCTGATAAAAGAGAATAAGCCATTCAAACCGCATAAGATCCATAGTGAAAAATATTAAAAGGACTTCTATCAAATATGTAATACTCGCATAACCGGGCTGTGCTTTGCAGTTCTGATATCGTGCGGAGGTATTGGAGGATTTGTATATATGGCAACTGAAAAGCCCCACATTAACCTCGCTGTTATTGGTCACATCGACCATGGTAAGTCAACGACCGTCGGCAGACTGATGTACGAAGCTGGAGCCGTTCCGGCACACATCATCGAACAGTACAAGAAGGTAGCAGAATCAAAAGGTAAGGGTTCATTCGCTTTTGCCTGGGTTATGGATAACCTGAAGGAAGAGCGTGAACGTGGTATCACAATCGATATCGCTCACAAGCGTTTCGATACTGACAAGTACTACTTTACTGTCGTGGACTGCCCGGGACACAGAGACTTTGTCAAGAACATGATCACCGGTGCCTCACAGGCAGACGCAGCTATCATTGTGGTTGCAGCACCTGATGGTGTCATGGAACAGACCAAGGAGCACGTTTTCCTGTCCAAGACCCTTGGTATCAAGCAGCTGATCGTTGCCATCAACAAGATGGATGCAGCAAACTACGATGAGGCAAGGTTCAACCAGGTCAAGACCGATGTCGGAAACCTCCTCAAGATGGTCGGAACCAACCCTGACACCGTGAAATTCATCCCGATCAGTGCCTTCGAGGGTGACAACATCACCAAGAACTCTGACAAGATGCCATGGTACAAGGGCAAACCGCTCTTCCAGCTGCTTGATGAGCTTGAAGTTCCGGACAAGCCAACTGACAAACCGCTCCGTGTCCCAATCCAGGATGCATACTCCATCTCCGGTATCGGAACTGTTCCGGTCGGTCGTGTTGAAACCGGTATTCTCAAGAAAGGTATGAATGTTACCTTCATGCCGGCAAACAAGTCCGGAGAAGTCAAGTCCATTGAGATGCACCATGAAGAAATTCCCCAGGCAGTTCCTGGTGACAACATCGGGTTCAACGTCCGTGGTATTGGAAAGGATGATGTCCGCCGTGGTGACGTTTGTGGTGCATCTGACAACCCGCCGGCAGTCGCAGAGGAATTCACCGCACAGATCGTCGTGCTCCAGCACCCAAGTGCTATCACTGTCGGATATACCCCGGTCTTCCACTGCCACACAGCACAGACCGCCTGTACCTTCACTGAACTCGTCAAGAAACTTGACCCGCGTACCGGTCAGACCCTTGAAGAGAATCCGACCTTCCTGAAGGCCGGAGATGCAGCAATCATTAAATGCCACCCAACCAAGCCACTCTGTCTTGAAAATGCCAAGGAGTTCCCCCAGCTTGGACGGTTCGCAATCCGTGATATGGGTCAGACCATTGCTGCCGGAATGTGTATCGACGTTGTCAAGAAGCAGATGCGCTGATAGAAATTCGGTGTTATCATGCAGAAGGCCAGAATCCGACTCACCGGAACCGACTATCAGAAAGTAGAAGAAGTGTGCGAAAAGATTAAGGAGATCGCTGAGCGGACCGGTGTT
>NZ_DAONKG010000020.1:0-18726 GCF_035406105.1 Methanospirillum sp. | reverse complement strand
GAATATTAAAACTAATATCTCTTTTGATACCAATTCATTAATCTCATTAGCCATCACCCTGGCTCAGCGATCTGGAAAACATATCTCATCAGCCAATCCTATCATTGATGCCACAATGCCGGATGGATCACGTCTGCAGCTGACATTCGGAACTGAAGTTACGTCCCGTGGCACCTCGTTTACTATCAGGAAGTTTCGTGAGACGCCCTTTACTCCGGTGGATCTGATCGATCTTCACACATTTAATATTGAGATGCTGGTCTATTTCTGGCTCGCAATCGAGAACAATATGAGTCTGGTTTTTATCGGCGGAACTGCTTCAGGTAAGACGACATCGCTTAACGCGGTATCCCTGTTTATCCCTCCTATGGCAAAGGTCATCTCCATTGAAGATACACGTGAGCTTACTCTGTTTCATGAGAACTGGATCGCCAGCGTGACACGGGAAATCGTTGCCGAGGGAGGGGGGGCACATGTTGATATGTTCATGCTGCTCAAAGCCGCAATGCGTCAGCGTCCTGAATATATCCTCGTTGGTGAAGTCAGAGGTCATGAGGCGCAGACCTTATTTCAGGCGATGAATACCGGGCATACTACCTTCTCAACGATGCATGCCGGGAGCGTGGACGCGGCAATTCACCGGCTGGAAAATGAACCCCTCAATGTTCCCCGGAACATGCTTCAGGCGCTCAATATCATGAGCATCCAGAAACAGATCCAGATCGGTCCTGACCGGGTCCGGCGGTGTGATGAGATTGTGGAGATTGCCGGTATTGATCCGGCAACAGGCAATATCATGGTTAATACTGTATTCGAATATGATCCGGTTGCCGATGATTTCAGTTATACCGGTCGGTCGCAGGTTCTTGGTGAAATTGCTGCATTTCATGGATGGGGTCCTGACAAACTGCTTGAAGAGATGGATAGACGGAAACTTGTCCTCCAGTCAATCAAAGAACAGAATATCCGGGACTATGTCAGTTTCACCAAGGTTATCCAGGCATATTATATTGATAAAGATAATGTAATGGAAAATCTCGATGATCTTGCAGCACTGGTAGCATGATTCCCGCGTGGATTGTAAACCGGCTGGTATATAAAAACCCGGAAAAATATCATGATCTCCACATTGATCTGATCGGGATACGTTCAGGTCTGACTCTGGAGCAGTTTTTAAACAAGGCTGTCCTGGTCGGTCTTGGTACCGGCATTTTTCTCGGTCTTTTAGGATTTATTACGGGGTACGCTCTGTTTACCATGAATCTTGGGTTAAAGCCTGAACTGTATAACGTTTTGAATATTTCATTTAATCCAGATACAGAAGGGCTGCCTATTATCATTCTGATTCAGGTGCTCTTTGGTATCATCCTTTTCCTCATCGGGTTTTTTGTTGGGTTTTGGGGATATACCATGTACCCATCCCTGGCAAAAAAGTCACGGGAAACAAAAATTACCATCGGCCTTCCGAACGCGGTCTCGTATATGTATGCAATGAGGAAGGGAGGGGCGGAGATTATTACAATTTTACGGTCCCTCTCAGAAATGTCTGCAATTTACGGAGAGGTGTCATTAGAGTTCAGACAGGCAGTCAGAGATTCGGATTTTTTCGGGTATGACATTATAAATGCCCTCAAACAATTAGGTGAGACTACGCCGAGCAGAAAACTGAGGGATTTTTTGCAGGATCTTATCTCAACGGTGGAGAGTGGAGGCAACCTTACGCAATTTCTCCATGACCGGGTGTTCATCCTTCAGGAAGAGGCAAAATTCGAACAGAAACAATTCCTTCAGTTCCTTGGGCTCGTTGCTGAGATTTATGTAACAATATTTATTGCCGGCCCACTGTTTCTTATTGTCATCCTTGTGGTTATGGGGATGATGGGATCTTCAGCAATTCTTGAACTCTCATTGATTGGGTATGCTGTCCTTCCCATAGGGGCGGTCATTTTTATCCTGATGATTGATACCATCTCGATTAAAGATGAAAATGTGGTCAAGTATGTGAGGGCAAAGTGGCTGAACCAGTACTCCGATGTGAGAATTTCAGAGGGCGGAAATGAAGAACATCTCTTTTCTGCCCTTGCCCGGTTCGAAAAGATAAAGCCATTGAAAAAATGGCTTGCAAATCCGGTTCAGGGTTTTATTCAGTACCCGGAATTATCTTTTTACTTTAGTGTTCCTGTTGCCCTGGCATATGTACTCTATATCTTTCTTACCATACCGCTCGGGACGATTGAGGACATGATCAATTATGTTGATGATCAGTTGATGATCGCCCTTCTCATTACCCTCATTCCCTTCGCCATTTTTTATACCAGATGGAATCAGAAGATCCGGTCACTTGAATCAATGATCCCTGATTTTCTTGACCGGATGGCTGGAATTAACGAAGTTGGTATTACCCTTACACAGTCTATTGCGGTGATAACCCGCGCAAATATGGGTATCCTTGGATACGAGATCAGCAGAATCCACCGGGATATTGAATGGGGAGCGAATTTTTCAGATGCCCTCATTCGATTTGAACACCGGGTGAGAACTGCTCTGATTGCACGAACGGTAACCCTGATCACCAGAGCAGCAACCATGAGCAGTTCAATATCCTCACTCCTTCGGATTGCTGCAAATGATGCGCGAATGTCAGAAAATTTAAGGCGTGATCGGTTTTCTGAGATGTTTATATATACTGCTATTGTGTATCTGTCATTTTTTGTCTTTATATTTGTAATCGGAGTAATTACAACCCAGTTTCTAACGGTGCTTGCAGAACAGAGTAAAGAAGGGCTTGCTATGGCCGGACCATTATCAAATCTGGGATCAACCTCACTTGTAACAATTGATCGTCTGTTATATCACATATGTCTGATTCAGGGATTATGTTCAGGCCTCATGGCAGGACTGATGGGTGAATCCTCAATAAAGGCCGGAGTAAAGCACAGTTGTGTCCTCATCATCGGGGCCCTTATCGCCTTTAACTTCATGTTCTGAAAAAAAAGACAAGACAATTTTTACTGGGCCACTGATGATGAGACACCTGACCTGCGCCATTCCCTGAACCGAAGTCTGATATCCCAGATAAGTTCACGAAGTCCGGTTTCGGATGTTTCAAGGAGATCTGACAATGGTTTTGTCGCCCGGGGATCATTGAGTTCATAGAGTAATACTGCTATCCATGCCCGCCGGGTTTGTGGACCCTGATAGAGTAATGGTATGAGTATATCAGTGATCTGAGGGCCAAATCGAAGTATTGCCGCTGCCGCCTCCATAGCATGGAGGGGATCATCAAGGTTCGCTAGATAGGTTAAGAGATCTGATCTGTTTGGTATCGGGGATGATGAGATGATATCCGATTTATTCTCAGTTTTTCCTTCCTGACCTGATTCAGGTGGGCATCCAAGATCGGTCAGCAGCTGGGCAAGCCGGGTATTTTCTGTGTCAAGGCGGATAATCCTGGATACTAACACAGAATTTTCTGATTCCTTCGCGGCAAGCTTTCCGGACAGATTCTGAATTTGTCGATATAATGCATGAACGGGTTCTTCTTTATCTTCCCGGATGGTCTTTTCCAACATGAGGAGACGGGTCCTGACGCGTTCGAGTTCAGCCCGGAGGGCTTCATTATTTCCGCTGATGAGAGTAAGATGGCGATCCCGTTCTGCAAGTTCACGTGCACCTGCGTCAAGTTTTCCTTTCCACTCTTCCTTCCTCCTGATAAGTTCCTCATGGAGGTACGTGATTTCATCCCTGAACTCCTGTTCCCGCTGGGCTTTGAGACGAATCATTTCGTCAAGTTCACGTGATATTTCTTCAATCTGACTGGAAAGCCGAGAGTTTTCTTCTTGATATGATACTTTCTGGGACTCAATCCTGTTTTTTAGATCATCTATATGAGCTGTAAGAGCCCTGATTTCTTCTTCATGTGAATGAATCTCTGCATGATACTGCTCCTGCATCTGGTTCAGATCACGAGTAAGATCAGAGATCAGGGTTTCTTTCGTTAACAATTCCAGATCCTTTCCGTGTAATTCCTCTATGAACCGGGAATGGGCTGATTCCATGTTTGAACTCATGGATTCTATGCTCTTTTGCAAATTCGTAATCTGGAGATCTTTTTGAGTGATCTCATTCTGCAATTCATCAGACAGACGAACAAGATCCTGGTTCTCTTTGCTGAGATCGTCTATGGTTTTTGCATCGTGCTCTGATTGTTTCCGGAGAGATCGGATATCTTTCTCAAGATTCTCAAGTTTTTCCGTCAGATCTGACACACGATTATCGCGATCCCTTTTCAGCTGTTCAATTTCAGAAGTAAGATCCTGAATTATCTTTGTCGATGTGGCTTTCTCTTCAGTGAATGCTACTTGAAGCTGTTCGTAGTCTGAACGAACAGTCTCAAGGGATCGGCGGAGATCAGATATCTTCTGTTCAGCATCTTTCTGTTCATGCTCGCGTTCAATTTGTATCTTCTTTCCTTCATGTATACGGTTTTTCAGATCATTGGCAAGGGTTCGAAGTTCTTTCTCCTTTTGTAAGACCTCCTCTCGTGCTTTATTCAGGAGAGTTTCATACTCTTGTCGTATCGCACCCTTTTCACTCTCAAACCGGATCTTTTCAGATTCAAATTGCTTGGAGAGAGTTTCTATCTGTTTGGCAAGTTCCTCTTTCCGCAAAGATGCGGCCTTTTCGTTTTCCTGTATCTGATCGGCAAGTGCCTTAATCTGGGTATCTTTTTCCTGAAGAGATGTAAGATGTTGCTTTATGATGTTTTCGAGATCTGATATTTTCAGGGAATAGGCATCTTCCAGTTCTTTTTTCTCTCTTTCAAAATTTTCATGATCCCTGGATTTTTCACGGCAGAGTGCCTCATATTTTCTTTCAGATTTTAAAGAACTATCCTGGGCTTTTTTCAGACTTTTATTCAGGTCAGCGATTTTTTCTTCAAACTGCCTGATAATCACATCCGACTCATGTTCCAGCCTTCTGATAATACCCAGTAATTCTTCGTTTTTTTTCTGAAGTGTCACCAGTTCATTCAGAATAGATTCAGCTAAATCCATACAGCCCCCCACAAGCCCATGGAAAACCCCTCTTTAGTACGTATATGAGAAGGATACATAAAAGGATCCTAAAAAAAACCAAATTTTCTGGCAAAAAATACCCGATCGTGAAACAACAAAAAAAATCAGTATATAGTTTTATTTCACCTGCGCGATGGATCAGAGGGTAAATCGTGCCATTGATGTGGTTATTTGTTCGGCTATTTTGGCAACCGTATCCACAATCTCCTGTACCTGTTGCACTGATGCAGATGCCTCACTTGTTGCTTGTGCAGAGTCAACTGCTTCCTTTGCGGTATCTTTCAACATGGCGGACACTTCATGCATACTACTGGTAATCTCTTCAACCGCAGCGGCCTGCTCTTCATTCATACTTGCAACCTGCTCGATGTTCATTGATATCTCTTCCACTGCACCAGCCAGCTTTGCAAAGACGGCAAGTGTGTCAGAGAGAAGAACATTTCCATCACGGACTGCAACTGTTGCACCATTTACTGCGCCCGCTGCTTTCTGAGACTGTTTTTGAAGGTTGCTTATCATATCGGTAATCTTTTCTGCAGACTGACGTGATTCAAGAGCAAGGGCTTTTACTTCGGAAGCAACAACTGCAAATCCTCTCCCCATTTCACCGGCACGCGCTGCTTCAATCGCTGCATTCAGGGCAAGGAGGTTTGTCTGGTTTGCAATATCGGTGATCAAGCGTACAATCTCGTTTATCTTTTTCATCTCACCCTGGATGTCACCGATGAGTTGATCCGCTTCTTCAGCACTGGAAATAATAAGACCCATCCCTTGTTCTGCCTTTTTGGCAAATTCGGATCCTTCACGTGCCATCTCTGTTCCTTCGTGTGCAAGCCGGGATACCGATTCAGCTTTCTGGGAGACATCGCCAACCGTGACAGAGAGATCTTCCATCGCCCGAAGAACCTGTCTGACCCCTGCATCGCTTTGCTCTGTGTTTTCAGATACCGCGTTAGAATTTCTGGCAACCTGATGAGAACTCCGGGCGACTTCCTGTACACTGGCGTTCGCCCGCTCAACATGTGCAGATAAATCCATAATCTGGTTATGAATTGTTATAAGGGCATCATGCACCTGGTCGCCAATGGTATTCAGATAGTCCTTTAAAGTTACCCATTCCCCTCTTACGGGAACCGAATCATTAAATCTTGCAGAAAAATCATATGCCGCGTACCGCGAGCATAATCGTAAAGCCTCAGTTACAGGATTTTTTACCGACCGGATGAGAGTCTGCACATCTGATGCGATTGATTGATAAACTCCTGCGTGAGATGAGAGATCTATCTCTGTATCAAACACACCATCGCCCGTTTTTTTGGTTGCACCTGATATACTGGAATGGAGTTTTTCGACTGAACCCTTTGCCAGATTATAGGCATTGAGAAGATCTCTGACCGACTGGGAGAGACCTGACTGAAGACATTTCTGAGGCACCTGAATGGATCTGGTGAGATCCCCCTCGGCCAGATGATGTAGCCCTTTCGTTATTTCCTTGATGGTATCTGTCGCACAGATCAGTTCAGCTTCTAACTCTCCGGTTTTTTTTATCTGATCTGTGGAGATTTTTTTGATCTCCTGCTCATAGAGATCAAGGATCTCATTCATCATCCGTGCGAGATCTCCGGTCCCGTCAGTAAGGGCAGAGGGAGAAATTCTGGCATCAAATCTTCCTTTCTTTACCTGTTCCCTGATCGAAGATATCTCTGATGATATGTCCATGCCTCTGTCCCTCGAATATTCGTATCATTATCTCATCATGGAACCGTATTAATATATGTTGGAACATGTCTTGCGTATACCCGGATTCCACAGCATATGCTCTCAAATATTACCTGTTTTACTTTCGGGAGTAAAACAATAACAAATATACTGATCACTATCCACTTTAGTAATGTACCATCAATGAGAGGAGGGTTGGATGAAAATTGAGGTCTTGAAGGATATCAGACTTGCAGAAGAAGACTACAAAAAGATGATTTCAGAGGCACAGGAAAAGCGCAAAACAATTATTACCAGTGCCGAACTTGAAGCAGATAACATGATTCAGAAGGCTCATGCTGATGCTGAAGAGTTCAAAAAACAGCGGATTGCAGATGCACGGAAAGAGGCTGATAACCGGTATCAGCGGATTATCAGTGATGGAAAGGCTGAAGCAATGGCTCTGGAAAACAAAGGGCGGCAAAACCTGCCAAAAGCAGTAGACCTGCTCGTAACACGATTCCGGGAGCAGCTCAATGTTTCAACCTGAGTCAATGAGCAGACTGCTCATCGTCGCATCTAAGCAACAACTCGAGCCAGTCATCACTGAACTCTATCGCATGAACATCTTCCATATTGACGATTATGTTGAGAAGGGAGATGGAGAGTGGGAAGGATTCAGGATTGGAATGCCCCTTGCCGGGGCCGATGTAAAATCCGCCGCACTTGTAAAGATACGATCAATCGCCAGTGCATTTGGTATTAGTAAAGATACCGTAAGTGATGCAGAACGCTCTTCTATCAACGAATTAAAGCGACGTATTGAACAGGATCTGCCTGCAATCGCAGAAGACGTTGAGAAACTTCTTGCCAAAAAGACAAAACTTGAGTCTACCGTCAAGGAGTATGAACAGCGGATAGAAGCACTTCGTCCATTTATTGATGCCCCTGCGCCATTGGAACTTCTGCAGGGTTATGATACCGTCAGTTTTATCGCGGGTACAGTAAAAAGTCCGGTCAGTCTGTCAGTTCCCTGTGAAAAGTGGGAGAAACAGCTAAAGTCAGGATTTTTTGTCATACTTGCGGTGAAAAACTCAGACGTTTCAACGGCAGAGAGAGAACTGCTTGATTTCCAGATTCAAAAAGTTCAAATCCCGGCAGAAAAAGGCTCAGCTTCCCAAGTAATCCAAGAATATGAGCTGAAAATTGAAGGGCTGAAGAAGGAGATCGCAGATCTTGAAACCCAGATGGAAACCATCCGAAACAAACATGAATTTTTCCTGATGTCCTCAGAAGAATTCCTGTCAGGAGATGTGGAACAGGCTGAAGCTCCGCTTCGGTTTGCAACCTCCGAACATGCATTTGCGGTTACCGGCTGGGTTCCGACGAGTAAAGTAACCAGGGTTTTTGAAAACCTGGATAAGGCCTGTGCAGGGAAAGTCTACGTCTCCGAACTGGAAGTCGAAGATTATAATGAAATGCCACCGGTTGAGTACCACAATCCGGACTTTGCACACCCGACACAGCTTTTTATGGACCTGTACTCACGGCCTAAGTATACTGAGGTCGATCCGACACTTTTAATGGCAGTTTTGTTCCCGATTATGTTTGGGCTTATCCTTGGAGATGTCGGATATGGAGTTATACTGCTCATTATGAGTATGGGCCTCCGGTCATTTGTCAAGGACAGTGAAGCAGGAAACCAACTTGTTTCAGTTCTTCGAAACTGTAGTATCAGTAGTATTATTTTCGGGATAGCATTCTCAGAAATTTTTGGCTTTTCTCTTCCCTGGAAACCAATCTGGCTTTCCCGTCACATAAATATGGGCGGATCTGCTCATGGGGCAGCAACTGAAGCCGCTGCACGTGGAATGGAAGCATCTGCAGAACATGTATCTCATATCCCGCAACTTCTGGTCATTTCGATCTGGATCGGTATTCTTCATATTACCCTGGGACGACTCTGGGGTGCCAGAAATGCCGCAAAAATGGATCACGGACATCACCGGACCCTGAAGATCTATGCAAACATCGGATGGATCCTGGTTATGTGGGGTATCCTTGTTCTTATCTGGTCGAATTTTGCAATACCCATGATGCCGGACTTTTCCCGGTTACCAGCTTTTGCAGCCGGCATAAACCCTGCCATGATAGCAGGTGCTATTATGCTTGTTATCGGACTGGTCTTTATCGCCCGGGAGAATGTTCTTGACCTCATGGAAGTGCCGACGATTATCAGTCACGTGCTTTCATATACACGTCTTATTGCCGTCGGTCTTTCTTCCGTTGCAATTGCAATGGTAACCAACTTTATCGCAATTGATATGATCATCAGCCCCCAGCTGAAGCTCTTATCACCGATAGGGATTATCCTGATCATTGTAGGAATTGTAGTCTTCCTCTTTGGTCATGCGCTAAATACTGCACTTGGTATCCTTGGCGGCGGATTACATCCCCTTCGTCTTCACTATGTAGAGTTCTTCACCAAATTTTACCGTGGTGGAGGAAAGAAATACACCCCATTTGGGATGATTCGAAAATTGACTAAACTAACAGATTAAAAACAAAAATTATTGGTGTAAACATTATGGCAGCAGAATCAGTAGCAGTAGAAGTGGCAGCAGCAGCAGCATCAGCAGCAGGACTTAAAGCAGTCGGTGCAGGTCTCGCAGTAGGCCTTGCAGGTGTCGGTTCCGGACTTGGTGAGATGGGTATCGGAGCAGCAGCTATGGGAGCTGTTGCGGAAAACAAGGATATGTTCGGTCTTGCACTCCTCTTTACCGTTCTGCCTGAGACTATCGTCATCTTTGGTCTTGTCGTTGCACTCCTTCTCATGTTCCAGTGAGTGAGGAAAAGACCATGGGACTGGATGCAGTCATCGCAGAGATCAGGGAAAAAGGGCGAAAAGAAGCGGAAGCTATCGTTCAGGACGGAATCACACGCAAAGATGAGATATTGAGTGCTGCACGACAAGAAGTTGAAAAAATTCAGCAGATTGTCAAGGATGATGTGGAGAAGAACTACTCCCACATCATCTCCCAGGAAGAGGCCGCAGCAAATCTCATCGTAAAGCGTCAAATTCTGAATGCTCAGAAGGACCTAATGGATCAGGTATACAAGCAGGCACTTGACAAGATCATTACTATGCCTGAATCCTTCCATGAAGAGGCCATCACTTCCCTGCTTCGAAAGGCAAAGCAGGAGATCGCAAAGGGCAGGGTCAGCTGCGCAGCACGTGACGAAAAAATCCTCAAAAAAGTCCTGAATGAGTCTGAATTCTCTGCATACACATTCGGTTCTGTCATCGAGATTGACGGGGGTATCATCGTGGAGAGCGATGACGGACAACTGCAGGTCGATTACAGTTATCGTACATTCCTGAACCAGGTTTGGGAATCAGGATTAAAGGACGCATCAGACTGTCTCTTCGCGTAGATAACAGGGGTATAAGAAATGGTTCAGAACAGTGGCGGCCCGGCTCCGTATATCTATGTCAGTACACGGTTACGGGTCAGGAAGGCCAAACTGCTCCCCCCTGAAGAATATCAACGGATGCTCAATATGAGTCTTCCGGAGATTATTCGTCTGATTGGAGAGACAGAATACCAGAAAGAGGTTGATGAACTCGGAACTTCCTTTGAAGGTATCGATCTGATTGAAGTCGCTCTTTCCTGGAATCTTGCCAAAGAATATCAGCGTGTTATTGAACTTGCCCCCGGATCCCTCAAGGAATTTACCATGGCATACCTTCGCCGGTGGGATATCTATAATATCCTGACGATTCTTCGTGGGAAGATGCAGGGTATGAAGGAAGGAAAGATCAAGGAAGTACTCATTCCTGCCGGAAGTCTTGACCGGACCATCCTTGACCGGGTTCTGGCTGAAGAAAACTGCGAACGGGTTGCAGATGCCCTGAAGAACTGGAAGATGTATCCGACTCTTTCCGCAGAACTATCTGAGGGATGTGCAGTTGGTTCATTTGCCAGACTTGAAAACGAACTCTACAAGAGATTATATGCAGACCTTCTCAAGATTGCCAGGAGAGGGGTAAAGGGCGGAAACCAGTTTCTGAAATTTGTTCAGCTGGAGATTGATGTCAAGAACATTAAGACGTTATTCAGGATGAGAGGCGACGGATATGAAGAAGACGCTCGGGAATTTTTCATACCCGGGGCCACATTTACTCCTGAAGAATTGCAGCAGATGAATCAGATGACCACCAGGAACGAGGTCATTGATGCCCTGCTCGCACGGATTAAGGCAAAGGCAATACAGGTTGCACTGGAAGATATGAGAACAGAAAAATCAGAGCAGGAGGTTGACGCTGAACTTACCAAGACCCAGCTTGACCATATGGAGCAACTCTCCAAGATTAACCCGTTCTCAATTCATCCCATACTCGTATATCTTGAGAAGAAGAAGTACGAGGTTTTTAACCTGAGAGCTATCGCCCGTGGAAAGGAATCCCGACTGGCCGGAGATACCATTGCAAAATATCTGGTGATATAAATGGAGATCGCGGTTATCGGAAATAGCGAATTTATCCTCGGGTTCAGGCTTGCCGGCATTACAAAAACATACGCGGCAGAATCTGATGAAAAAGTTGTTGAGTATGTTCACAAGGTGCTTGATGATGGCAAGATAGGCATCCTTGTTCTCAACAGCAGTGATATGGCAAAGATTCCAGTACGACTCCGCACTACCCTCGAAAACTCAGTTCACCCAACGGTAATCACACTCGGTGAAGAGGAAGGCGGCCTGTCGATGCGTGAGAGAATTAAACGATCAGTGGGTGTTGATCTGTGGAAATAAAACGAACCAAAGGGGTTTTAAAGAGAATTGCAGGACCTGTCGTCACTGCAGTCAATCTCGACGCACACATGTATGATGTGGTAAAAGTCGGGGATGAGCAGCTGATGGGTGAGGTCATCAAGATCAAGGGTGAGGATATCATCATCCAGGTCTATGAGGATACCTCAGGCATCAAACCGGGTGAACCGGTAGAGAACACCGGTCTCTCGCTCTCTGTTGAGCTGGGACCAGGACTTCTGACCAGTATTTACGATGGTATTCAGCGCCCGCTCGAAGTACTGGTTGAGAAGATGGGTAATTTCATCGAACGTGGGGTGTCTGCTCCCGGTCTTTCCCATGAGAAGAAATGGGAGTTTAAGCCGGTCAGAAAGGCAGGCGATAAGGTTACTCCGGGCACGATAATCGGAGAGGTTCAGGAGACCAATATCGTCCATAAGGTTATGATCCCTCCCTACTGTGATGCAGGTACGATCAAAGAGATCAAGAGTGGATCTTTTACCATCGACGAGATCGTATGTACCCTTGATAACGGGGCAGAGATAGCCATGATGCACAAGTGGCCGGTTCGTCTGCCACGTCCGGTTACAGAAAAACTGAATCCGGATATTCCACTTATCACCGGTCAGCGTATTCTTGACGGTCTGTTCCCGGTTGCAAAGGGTGGAACAGCAGCAATTCCCGGACCATTCGGATCCGGTAAGACGGTTACCCAGCAGGCACTTGCAAAGTGGTCTGACGCCGAGATCGTCGTGTATATCGGGTGTGGAGAGCGTGGAAACGAGATGACAGAAGTCCTGACCGAATTCCCCGAACTCGAAGACCCAAAGACCGGGCGTCCGCTCATGGAACGTACCGTCCTTATTGCGAACACCTCAAATATGCCGGTGGCTGCCCGTGAAGCATCTGTGTACACCGGTATTACCATCGCAGAATACTTCCGTGACATGGGATACGACGTTTCCCTGATGGCTGATTCTACCTCCCGGTGGGCAGAAGCCATGCGTGAAATCTCATCCCGTCTTGAAGAGATGCCTGGTGAGGAAGGATATCCGGCATATCTTGCAGCCCGTCTGTCTGAATTTTACGAACGTGCAGGAAGGGTCAGGACTCTGAACAAAGACTTTGGGTCAGTCACGGTTATCGGTGCGGTTTCACCTCCTGGTGGAGATTTCTCAGAGCCGGTTACCCAGAACACCCTGCGTATCGTCAAGTGTTTCTGGGCCCTGGATGCAAAACTTTCACAGCGGCGTCACTTTCCGGCTATCAATTGGCTGAACTCATACTCACTGTACCTGGACACTTTAAGCCAGTACTATGACGAGCATGTCTCTCCGGAGTGGAACCCGCTCCGTACCTGGGCAATGGAAGTTCTCCAGAAAGAAGCCGAACTGCAGGAAATCGTGCAGCTCGTCGGTTCAGATGCACTACCTGATGAGGAACAGGTTACTATCGAAGTTGCCCGTATGCTTCGTGAGATTTTCCTGCAGCAGAATGCATTTGACCCGGTTGATACCTATTGTGACATGACCAAGCAGTTTGACATCCTCAAGGCAATTAGATTCTATTCTGACCAGGCATATGCAGCGCTGAAGGCAGGCGTCATCACCTCTCATATCACCGGTCTGAAGGCTAAGAATGATCTCCCACAGATCAAATATGTCAAGGAATACAAGCCAGAAATTGAGCGTATTGTCAAGGCTATGGAATCCGAGTTTACCAAACTCCGGGAGGCGGCTTAGATGAAGGAGTACAGAACTATCTCACAGGTGGCAGGTCCTCTGGTATTTGTGGAGAAGACTGAACCGGTGGGATACCAGGAACTCGTCACCCTTGTCCTTGCCGATGGATCAGAAAAACGTGGTCAGGTCCTTGATACCTCTGACGATATCGTCGTCGTTCAGGTGTTCGAGACAACCACCGGTATCGGAAAGGACACTGGTGTCCGGTTTACCGGCGAGACCATCAAGATGCCCGTCGGCAGGGATATGCTCGGCCGTATCCTCTCGGGTGCAGGAAAGCCAAAGGACGGCGGTCCGGACATTGTTCCGGAGAAACGTCTTGAGATCACCGGTGCGGCTATCAACCCCTGGGCACGTGGTTCACCACGTCAGTTTATCCAGACCGGTATCTCAACTATCGACCTGACAAATACCCTTGTCCGTGGACAGAAACTGCCAATCTTCTCTGGTTCAGGTCTGCCACATAACGAGATTGCCCTGCAGATCGCCCGTCAGGCAAAGGTTCCAGGATCTGATGAACAGTTCGCCGTCGTTTTCGCAGCCATGGGTATCACCAAGGAAGAAGAGAATCAGTTCATGGCTGAGTTCGAGAGAACAGGAGCTCTTGAACATGCTGTGGTGTTCTTAAACCTTGCAGATGATCCGGCTGTCGAGCGTATCATTACCCCCCGGCTTGCCCTGACCACCGCCGAGTACCTGGCATTTGAGCTTGACTATCACGTGCTGGTTATCCTGACCGATATGACCAACTACTGTGAAGCACTCCGTCAGATTGGTGCAGCTCGTGAAGAGGTTCCAGGTCGTCGTGGATATCCGGGATATATGTACACTGACCTTGCATCCCTGTACGAACGTGCAGGTATTATCAAGGGTAAAAAAGGGTCAGTTACCCAGCTGTCTATCCTGACCATGCCTGGTGACGATATCACTCACCCGATCCCTGACCTGTCCGGTTACATTACCGAAGGCCAGATTGTGGTCAACCGTGAACTGCACCGGAAGGGTATTTACCCACCGATTAACGTCCTGCCGTCACTGTCCCGTCTGATGAACCTTGGTATCGGAAAGGGTTTCACCCGTGAAGACCACAAAAAGGTTTCTGATCAGCTCTATGCAGGGTATGCAGAAGGTGTTGACCTTCGTGGACTGGTGGCAATCGTCGGGAAAGATGCATTATCAGACCGTGACCGACGGTTCCTCGAGTTTGCTGAGAAGTTTGAGAACCGCTTTGTCCGTCAGGGCAAGGATGAGGACCGGACTATTGAGGAATCGCTTGACCTTGGATGGGAACTCCTTGCAGACATACCGGAAGAGCAGCTGGTTCGTATTGACCGTGAACTTATCCAGAAGTATCATCCAAAATACCGCAAGAAGGCAGAGTGAGCCTCCATGGCACTGAAAGATGTCAAGCCGACCCGGTCTGAGCTGATCAATATTAAAAAGAAGATCAAACTCTCCCAGAACGGCTACAAGATCCTCAAAATGAAACGTGATGGACTCATTATGGAGTTCTTCAAAGTGCTTGAGGAGGCAAAGGACTCCAGAGGTGCTCTGCTTGAGAAATATGCCCGTGCACAGGAGATGATGGCTATCGCCAACACTATTGAAGGATCAATTGGTGTGAAGGCAGCAGCATTTTCGGTCCGGGAAAATCCGGATATCACCCTCAAGAGTAAAAACATCATGGGTGTCGTGGTTCCGGAGATTGCATCGACACAGGTCAGAAAAGGGATTGCAGACCGGGGGTACGGAGTGATCGGTACAACCCCTGTTATTGATGATACCGCAGCCGCCTTTGAAGAGCTGGTCGAGGCTATCATTAAAAGTGCAGAGATAGAGACCACGATGAAACGTCTGCTTGATGAGATTGAATCCACCAAGCGACGGGTCAATGCTCTGGAGTTTAAGGTTATTCCTGAACTTTCCGAAGCTCGTGACTTTATCAAGATGCGGCTTGATGAGATGGAACGTGAAGAATTATTCAGGCTCAAAAAGATCAAAGCCAGATCTTCCACATAATTTTTTTACATCTTTTATCAACGATTTTTGCTCATTGTCCATTAATTAATATAAACTCTTTCTTAATTAGGCAATATTTGGACTCGATTTCGATATCTTTTATCCATTTTTAGCCGTTCCGGTTCAGAATGCTTTCTTGCATCCATAGGTAATGATTATCATCAATTCGTAGGATAAATCATGAACTGTATGACACTTGTAAAAATATCAAATAAAGGACAGATCGTCATACCTGCATCATTCCGAAAGAAATGGAATCTCGAAGGAGGGTCAACGATTATACTCACGGATGATGCAGATGGCATACATATCAGACCTCTTGTCCGTCTCTCTGACCTCTCCGGGATCGATGAAGGGAAAGGATTATTGCAGAAACTTCAGGAGATGAGAGAGGAAGAAGGGGGCATTTAATGCCGGATCTGCTTTTCGACACACATGCCTTTATCACCTTGTTCGAACGACATCTGGATGGGAAATTGTGAGAGACTATGTGAGAGCCGTTGATGATAACGAATGTTCAGGTTTTATTCCAGCGGTTGTACTCACAGAGATGATGTATGTGTACATTCAACAAGAGGGGCATACTATCGCAGAACAGAGAATTGGACAGATAATAAATTCCAGAATGAAAACTCTCCCAATGGATGAAAACATTTCCCTTGTGGCAGGGATGATTAAAAAACCTGGTATCTCGTTGGTTGATGCATATATTAAAGCGACTGCATAGGTCCCCGGACTTTCGGTATTATCAGGGGATACGCACTTTGACCAGATGAATATCCAGCGAATCGGGTATCCCTGAAATTCTGGTGAAAGGAGTATGGTCTCCACCATGGGGGATTTACGCTGGATGAGATTAAAGGTTCAATTGGTGTGAAGGCAGCCACATTTCCTATTCGAAAACCCGGATATCACCCTTAAAGGTACATTATTATGGGAATCGTGGTTTCGAAGATAAAATCAACAAAAATTGGAAACGGAGTTGCAGACCGAGGATACAGAGTTGTTACGCGACTCCAGACACGTATCGCTTTTGACCCTTCGGATAAACCCCGGGATGTGAAGATATTCACGGAAATGAGATCAAAAGACCAGTATCAGGTTGAGATTTTTGGAATGTGATACGAATACTCATCTATATTTCTCGTTTCAGGATCAAAAACAATCCCAATTTCTATTAATTGTCGTTTATTAGAGAGGTATTTCTCTGAATATCCCCTGTTCTGTATTTGCTTGAGGGGATTTAAATCTCCGGTTTTGTCGATCCCTTTCACTTTAAATTCTAAGATCCAGGTATATGATGGAGTTATAACCGTTAGATCAATACGACCCTTGTTTGTAGTATCCTCCGGAATTATCTCATATCCAAGACTTGCAAGATATGAATAAACCAGACTTGCCCAGTACCCTTCAAATTGCGCAAGTGGATTTTTTCTAAACCAATCATGAGGAATAGAAGCCAGAAAAGATTTCAATTGGCGATAAAACCCATCAACATTCCCTGAACTAAGAAGGTTACGGATATTTGGAAATGATAAGGGTGTTGCATCCTTTCTGAGAAGATTGAGAATGCTCTTATGAAATGATTCTTTTACTTCCCGGTTTGGAAAACCAAGGATATACCATGTTCCCTCCTCCGGGTTACTGGTCCAGGATTTGATCGTAAGATATCCAGCCTGAAAAAGAAGGGTTTCGAGCCGGATTTGGTCAGGATCAAAAGAACCAAGCAGATCATCCCCTGCAACGAGCCCCTCATATTCCGCCGGGATCCTTGGTTGTGATTGCCAGAGTTTTAAAAAAAAAGATGGGGTACCGGTTTCAAACCAATATGGCTTGAAAAGATCTGAATCAAAATAGAGCAGAATATCAAAGGGATTATATACTGACTCACCAGTCCAGGAATACCCATTATACCATTCACGGACAAGTTTTTGATCACGTGTTGCAAACCAGGCGGAAAAATCATCCCGGATATTTTTTTCTGTGTACCCACATATAGAAGAATACCTTCGGTCAAGCGTGATGTCCTTTAGATTATTGAGTCCGGAAAAAATCCCGGTTTTAACAAATTTTGATACTCCGGTAAGAAAGACAAATCGAATATCAGAGTCTAGAGGTTTGATTATCGCATAAAAATCACGCAGGATGTCACGCATCTCAGCTGCCCGTGATGTATCCTCAAGAACATCGAGAATCGGTTTATCATACTCATCCACGAGGATGACAACCTGTTCTCCGGTTTTTTTGTGAATTTCGCGAATAATAGCGGAGAATCGACCACCTATCGTCGTTTCAAAAGGCTCAAAATCCCATTCCCTTGCCCAGGTAGAGAGGATCTCATGTATCCTGGTCTTCAACTCATCTCCAGTACGGGGAGAAGAAAGCGACCAGTCAATTTTCAGGACTGGATGTATTCTGTCCCAGTCCCAGGCAGCTTCCGGGGAATCCAGGAATAATCCGGAGAACAAATCCCGTTTGCCGGAAAAGGCACAGTGTAAGGTATCAATCAGAAGACTTTTTCCAAACCTGCGGGGGCGTGAGAGAAAAAAATATTTTCCTGATCTGACGAGTGAATGAAGAAAAGGTGTTTTATCGACATACACGTACCCACCAGTCCGTATTTCCACAAAAGACTGAATACCAATGGGTAGTTTCAGGTCAGTCATTCTTCCATTATTGTACCCGGTTTGAAGTAAATAAGTATTCATCATCCTACTGAAAGAAAAAATGGGAAAACAATCGATCTGATTAAATCAGATCATGACAGGAATTAATGTACTACCAGCTTGAATGGAACTGTGATTTTTCCGATCCAGGCATTAACCGGGGAAGTCTATGGGCACATATTCAAAAATTAAAGGATTATCTGATGTTGACGTATCTGGAAAAACCATCCTTTTAAGAGTTGATTTTAACTCACCGATTGACCCCCAGGCAGGACTTATCCTTGATGATAAGCGCTTTCGGGAACACCTGTACACGATAAAGGCGTTGGAGAAGGCAAAAACGGTCATCATTACTCATCAGAGCCGGCCGGGAAAGAAGGATTTCACATCGCTTGTATCCCACGCTCACCGTCTTTCTGAACTCCTGGGAAAACAGGTAAAATTTGTCGATGATATCTTCGGCTCATGTGCCCAAGATGCTGTACGAAGCGCAAAGACGGGCGATGTAATCATGCTGGAAAATGTCCGCTTTAATGCTGAGGAGAATTTGAAGTTATCAGGGGAAGATGCGGCAAAAACAGTTCTAATTAAAAATCTTGCCAGAATGGGTGACATCTTTGTTAATGATGCGTTTGGGACAGCACATCGATCCCAGCCAACCATTGTGGGCCTGCCAGAAGTACTTCCTGCGATAGCCGGGCTTCTTATGGAACG